>SEBM01000865.1 GCA_004296145.1 Flavobacterium sp. | reverse complement strand
TTTTTATACTACAAGAATTGTTACAAACCTAGGAGAAGAATCTTTTCCTTCTAAGACAAACTACAGAATAGGAGTTGAAGCAGAGTTTTTACTTCCCATAAATAAAAATAAATGGAGTATTTTAATTGAACCCACATATTCCGCTTATTCAAATGCAAGAATTATAGAGCGAACAAGCAACCCAGCTTATACTATAAGGATGGAAAACTTTTCGTTCATGGATTTTAAATTAGGAATAAGACATTATATGTACTTGAATGAAAAATCAAAATTCTTTGTAAATGCAAATTTAAATGCTTTACGGCTAAGAACAAGTAATACAAAATCAATTGACATAGATTTAAAGGATGAATATCACGACATAACAGCAGCAGAGCTTCCTTTAAAATCATCACAACCTCTATCTAATTTTTCTATTGGTGCGGGCTATAAGTATGACAATAAGTACTCTATTGAAATACAGTACAACACTCCAGGACAATTATTTCCTACGGGCATAAATCATAGTTTTAAAGTGAGTTACACTTCTGTAATATTAGGATATAACTTGTTTTAATCAACATTCCACTCTTTATAAAACTGGTCGAGGAAATTCAACATAAATTGATGTCTTTCTTCGGCTATTTTTTTGCCTTCATCAGTATTCATTAAATCTTTTAGCAGCAGTAGTTTTTCGTAAAAATGATTGATGGTGGTTCCGTTTGATTTTTTGTATTCTTCTTTTGACATATTCAGCTGAGGTTTGAGATCAGGATGAAACATCAGATTGTTTTTAAAACCCCCGAAATTAAACGTTCTAGCGATCCCGATCGCACCAATTGCGTCGATGCGATCAGCATCCTGTACAATTTTAAGTTCAATAGGCAAATCTTTTGGAGCTTCACCTCTGTTTTTGAAAGAAATATTCTGAATAACAAATAAAACCTGTTCAATAATTTCTTCATCCACATTTTGGCTTTCAAGAAATTCTCTTGATATTTTTAAAGCTAAAGTCTCATCACCATCATGAAATTTAGGATCTGCAATATCATGAAGTAAGGCAGAGAGTTCTACTACTTCAAGATTACAGTTTTCAGTTTTTGCTATTTTTTTTGAAAGTTTCCATACTCTTTCAATATGAAACCAATCGTGTCCTGCTTCTGCGCCTTCTAGTTTTTCTTTTACGAATTGTACTGTGTTTTGTATGGTGTTGCTCATTTATAATTTTGATTTTGAAAATGCTTATTTAACCACCCCGTCAAAAATTCTTTGAATTTTTGCCACCCCTCCAAGGGAGGGGAATTTTTATATCGCTTTTAATTAGCTTTTAATTACTTCCTAATACTTTATT
>SEBM01000864.1 GCA_004296145.1 Flavobacterium sp. | reverse complement strand
TTATACTATCTAACGAATAGTTTTGGTATATATTGATTTTTCTTCTAAAAATATCTATGTTTTTTCCAAGTAAAGTTTTTAGGTCTATTTGTGAAAAGTCTGGTCTAACTTCCAGAAATGCCTCTTCTTTGGGTCTGTCTAAAAAATGTTTAATCCTTTCTATATCATTATCCCATATTAAATGGTAGTTGGTAATAAATGAATTAGGGTATATCTCTTTAATTGAGTTAAGTATCATTTGATCGACAGCGTCTGAAGGAAAGTGCTCTTGTTTAGGGTAGTTTATAAGTTTGCTTATCCTATTTTCAGTAGTGCCATCCTGATACTTGTAGTTATTGTTTATTTCCCGATCATAGACAGCTAACCCTATTACGGTATCAGTTCCGTGAGGAGTTTTCGATATAATATTTATTTGTTTAATGATTTTCTGATCCTGCATATCCAGCATTTTCATATCTATTGTTTTTTTAAAGTTCATATTAAATCCACTTTGAAAATAAAAGGCTACAATCTTTCAAATTTCCTGATCCAATCTTTCAATACGTTAATTCTTGATTTATCAGCAGTAAGCTGCAAGCTTTCTTTAATGCAACCGACATAGTAGTTGCGTAGCCAATTATATTTAGCATAAAATTTCTGATCACTGTAAAGATTTTTTTTGACATTGTTATAAACAGTAGAAATAGTTCTGCTTATTTTAGTGTCTTCTTCCGTTAACGCATATGCATAATCAATAAATATTGCATCATTTGCAATGTTTGTAGAAATATTATGCCTAAAGATGTAGTTAGAATGCGAATTGAATTGTGGGCTTTTATTTAAGGTTTCCATTAGCTCGGTTCTATCCAATTCTAGATGCGTAATAATATATGGGTCAATAATTACCCTAGGATAAATCGCTTCACTTTCAAGTTGATATGCTCGAATATATCCTTTTCCAATAATAATATTCTGTTTGTCATCAAAAAATGCTTCGCCATAAGAAACCGCTCCACGGATTAGAATATTTTTTGAGAGTAGCTTGCGTTGAATTCTACGAACGGCTTTAATCAATCTTTTTAGTCCATCAATATCGTCTGGCGTGATTAAAATAATAGAGTCACTAATACTTAGAGATTGGATTTTTTGTTGACCCATCTTCATATCAGAGAGAATTTCTGTAACGGTCTGGAAGTATTGTTCAAGTTGCGCGTGTTGACTCTTAAATACTAATTCACTAAAACCAAGTACATCTATAAAGGCAACATACTGCTTTGGTAAAGGGTTGGGCAAACTGAACTTTTTATTTTCCAATTGATCGAGATAATTTAGATTTTGAAGATACAAATTCTCT
>SEBM01000863.1 GCA_004296145.1 Flavobacterium sp. | reverse complement strand
CATCAAAGACATCTGAAGAAATTAAAAATAGTTTTAATGAAATTTTGTCAATTACGTCAGAACAGGAAAGACTAGAATTAGAAGCGCAATCACTTGCTTTCTCATTTCTTGCTGAGATTGATAAGGCAATGAACGAGCAAAAGATGTCCAAAAAAGCTTTGGCTAATCAAATGGGTACATCTGCTAGTTATATCACCCAGTTATTTAGGGGTGACAGGTTACCGAATTTTACAAACTTGGCAAAAATGAAAGATGCTTTAGGTTTGGAGTTTGATATAGAATTGAAGGACAAAAACAATATTGAAGATAAGTCGTTTGACTTTCCTGAAATTAAGCCTAAAGGTTGGTACTATTATAAGTTTGAGACGGATTATAAAACTCCTCAAGCCGAATATGGTGATGTTCAATATGATGAAACACAAGCTGCATAATGAGAGCAAAATTATCTCCACTTATTTGGCTAAACTTTGCTCTGTTAAAAAGTGAGTTTGACTTTATTCAGCCGACAACGGTTTCAAAAAGAAAGCTAGACCCTTCAACTATATTTGAAAAATATATTATCGATGTTGATTTTTCGAATAATATTAGTGATGATGGAACATTTCAGACTTTCACAAAAATTGAAATCAATAATGAAGATGAACCTGAAGCTGGGTATAAAATCCTAGTAGAAGGAACGGGTATTTTTCAAATTAAAACCGATGTAGAACTTCCAGAAGGACACATTAAAAATCTTCAAAATTATTCTGCGGTTAATTTATTAATCAACAGATTAAGAACTCATATTTTACAAATGACTAGCCTGTCTGTTTTTGGGGCTTATGATTTACCACCAATAGATATTACAGATTTATTTAGACAGAAAAATGAACTAAACAAGTAAAGATTAACTTATCCTGAAGCTATTTTTAGAAGTCGTTTTTAATTGATGTGATCTCTCTGGTAATCCTCCATGGCGTATTATATTTATGACAATGTGCATGAGCTAAGGAATGTATGTTTCATACAATATTTTGTTTCGGAATTTTTAACTATTATTGAAGTAATGAAATGCCTAATAGCAAGTGGAGAAAGACCCAACGTCTATCTTTATTGCAAACCATATAGTGGTCAAGAAATCTATAATTACTATTTTATTATAAATGGCAATCACTTATTAAAGGCTTATGAAGAGTTGTCTATACAGCCTAACCTTTTCGCTTTTATAAACTATGAACGTTCCATAGAGGATTATGACGAAAAAGACAGTAACGTCATTAAAATCATAACTTCATTTGACGATATAAAAAAGACCTCATATAAATATTTTTATAAATGATGTTCGACGCTATCT
>SEBM01000862.1 GCA_004296145.1 Flavobacterium sp. | reverse complement strand
TGAGCTTTTGAACTAAGCTTCGCAATGAGTAAACAAATGATAAGCAGTGACCATTTCATACCCAAATTTACAATAATCTCTTATTGTTTTTTAGGTGTTCTGCCCAAATTAATCACAGCACCAACGCTAAACACAGAATTGCCTGCATTTAAAAACTTTCTGCTTTTTAAGCCGAAATTACTTCCACTTGTGTATTGTAGCTGAACCTCATCACTTAAAATCATTCTTGTATAAAAAACAGGTTCTAAGAAAATGTTATCCTCATTAAGCTGCAATACATTATTTCTATAAAAATTGTTAGTATTGATGAAACTCATCCGCAACGCGGTACCGTAGTTTAACCCAAATTTAGCACCGAAAAGCTTTAAATTCCTCTTCCTTTTAGAACTATAGTTTACTTGGATAAACTTTTTGTCATAACTAGCCTCTTGAAAATCACTACTGATGATATTTTTGTTATCGTCTAATTCTCTAAAAATCCTTTCGCTTTTTCCGCTTCCCAAACCCGCATAAATTTCAAGTATCCTATTTTTATTTGGTCCAAAAGTTTTAAAATAACCGCCGCCAAACTCTATCATTTTATGTTTGATGTCTTTTTTGTCCCTTTCATTTTGTAAGAATGCACCATTTGCCAAAAGTGCAAAATGATTGCTCACCGCATAAGCCGAATTAAAATTGAAGTTGCCTTTGAGAGACATGTGTGCACCAGCAGCAATTTCGCCCTGAGTGGTTAACATTGGTGTATTAGGTACACTTGGAATATAAATTGAAGAGCAGCTAGTTAAAAATAACACCAAAAATATGGGTGCAATACGTAAGTAATTAGTCATAGATAAGATAATAACAGCTTTTGCCGTAAAATATTATCTAATTATTGAATTTCATAAACTCCATCACTCTCTTAAACTCTTCATGTATCGCAGAAGTAATGGTGACTTTATCTGCCGTAACAGGATGAATAAAAGATAATTCGGATGCATGAAGTAACATGGTTGTCATTTCAAATTGCTCCATAAAAAATCTATTTTGTTTGTTGCAACCATGTTTCCTATCTCCAATGATGGGATGAAAAATATGAGCAAAATGTCTTCTCAATTGATGCATGCGACCAGTTTTCGGGGTAGCTTCTACCAAAGAGTACCTTGAGGTTTGGTGTTTTCCAAAAGGCACATCAATCTCCGCCCTTTGTAAGGTTTTGAAGTAAGTAAAGGCCTCTTGCATATTGCCATTTTCTTTTGCCAAGGGATAATCGGTTTCTAATTCATCTGGCGCATATCCACGTAAAATTGCTAAGTATTTTTTTTCTACCAAACTCTCTTGAAACTGCTTATGCAT
>SEBM01000861.1 GCA_004296145.1 Flavobacterium sp. | reverse complement strand
GTTTAAATACTTATTATCAGTAAAATTATTAATTTTTCTAATGAAATCATAATCCCGACCTTTGTATCAAATATCAAGGTTATGTTTAAAGCGTTAAAATCAAAAAATTTCAAATTGTTCTTTTACGGACAATCTGTTTCAGTTATCGGAACATGGATGCAGAAAACGGCAGTAAGCTGGATGGTTTACAGCATAACAGGTTCTGTATTTTTACTGGGATTAGCGACTTTTTTGAGTATGATTCCGTCTTTATTTCTGGCGCCTTTGGCCGGAAGTATTATTGGACGTTACGACAGACACCGCGCCATGATGGTTTTGCAATCCCTCGCAATGCTTCAGGCAGGATCTTTGGCTTTGCTTATTTATCTCAAAATTTACAATATCAATTTTATTTTAGCACTTAGTTTGATTCAGGGAATCATCAATGCTTTTGACATGACCTGCCGCCAGACGATGATGATTGATATTGTCAATGACAAAGAAGATCTTCCAAATGCTGTTGCACTAAATTCAACTTTAAATAATTTTGCCCGAATTGCTGGTCCCGCACTGGCCGGAATTATTCTGCATACTTACGGAGAAGATATTTGTTTTATTGGAAATTTTATTAGCTATGTTCCGGTTTTGATTTCTCTGATGATGATGAAAATTACACCACATATCAAAGCCGAAAACAAACTTAAAATGCTTGACGATCTTATTGAAGGTTTGGACTACGTCAAAAAAGAAACCGAAATGGCAAGAATGCTTCTGATGTTAATGTGCAGCAGTATGTTTGTAATTTCTTTTAATACGCTGATGCCGGTTTTTGCAAAAGACATCTTTAGCGGAAACGCAGAAACTTTTAGCTGGTTTGAAAGCGCTGCCGGAATTGGTTCTGTTCTTGCCGCTGTTTATATTGCCAATTTAAAATCATCCAGAAATATGAATAAATTAATGATTGCTGCCAGTTTATTAATGGGTTTTAGTATTATTATTTTAGCGGTTTCGAGCAGTTTAACTGTTGCACTTATTTGTATGACGCTAAGCGGAATCGGGATGATGGGACAAACCTCATCTATAAACATTTATATTCAGACACAAAGTGCTGTAAATATGCGTTCAAGAAGTATTAGTTATTATATGATGGCGTATCAGGGAATGATTCCTGTGGGAAGTTTGATTATTGGTTATGTTTCTCATTCTCTTGGCGTGAGAACAACAGTTGCCATTCAGGGAATTATTTGTATTCTTTCGGTTATCGTTTATGTTTATTATAAAAAACAAAAAACTATTGAGGAATTGGAGACTTGTCCGGTTACTTATAGAAATTCAAATTAAAAAATTTCAAATTCC
>SEBM01000860.1 GCA_004296145.1 Flavobacterium sp. | reverse complement strand
TTTCTACCATTGCAGGTAAATCATAAAAATTTTTATTAAAGTCATCTCTTATACGTTGTTTTTTACCCTTTTTATTTATTAATAAATAGGTAAGTTTATTAAGCCACCACGAATTAGAGTTTAATTGCCATTGCGGAGCTATATTTAAATAAATTATCCATTGTGCACAATCTTCAGAATGTCTGTTTGGAGAAAAAATAATTGTATCTATATTTGACCATTTAATGAAACATCTCAATTCAGATAATGGTTTAACTATTGAAAACCCGATATCATTAAAATCAATCGTGTGCTGGTATTTATCTTGTACTATCATTAGAAATAGTCTTTATTAGATTTATACCATGGCTCATCAGGTTTATCTATAAGTGAAAACTCTTTTTTAAAATAGGTATTGAATTTTCTTCTTTCGTTTAGTGCATATACTACAATAGTTGCTTTCAAGCCTGTAAACTCTAGTTTGTGCTGAGAGTACATTCCTTTTTTGTCCCCATTTATTTCGTAACTATATAAAAGTCCTGCTGCTATCCCGCCTTCTCCTTTAAACTTTTCTACATCTGCCTTGTCCGTTGTGCCATCGCTGGTTACAATAGTTAATGTAACTTTTTTTTTGCTTTTCACCCCTATTTTACCTGTTGCTAAAGCCTCTAGTTCTAGTTTTTGCTTTCCTGCTTTCAAACCTTCAATTTCGTTATATGCCAAATTAAATTCTGCTCTTGCCTGAAAAGAAATTTCAAAAATGACATAAATGTCAATATCTTCTTGTTCTGTGCAAAATTCAAGTATTTTACTAGCTATCTTACCTTGCAGTCCAAAATAGGGTATTAATGATATTAAATCAACACCAATTTTTATTGTTGTTATAGGTTTTAGAGCCAAACCTCCAGAATATTCAGTAACAACCTTGTTGGTGTTTTCGATTTTTTTATTGGTCATTCGTAGTGCCAAGGCAACATTTGGTGGTTCAATATCAAAAGTAAATTTTGGATAACTTCCTTTTCTAAAAGCCACTGATGTTGTTTCTCTTCCTCTTCCGTCAAAGTCTTTGGTTAAGTCAACTATTTTATTGTAGCAGAAGTCGGCAGTCTGTCCTGATAAATTTCCATATTCCTCGCTGATTAATTTGATGATTTCCGGATCATTTGTCAACCGTTCAAAGTTTTGAAGTCGCTTTGAAATATCGATTTCCTGATGAAAATTCATTCGGTTGAGATCAACGAGATAAAACTGGTATGTTTCACTTTCTTTCTTGATTAAGAAATTTCCGCCGGCATTATCAATGAATTCGATTCCATTTTCGTGAAGCTGGAAAATCAACTTGGTGTATTCTTTTATAA
>SEBM01000859.1 GCA_004296145.1 Flavobacterium sp. | reverse complement strand
CACAACAAATGATAAAAAAAATATCCTTTAAAGAAGCCGCTATAAAAATATTAAAAGAAGTAGAAGAACCACTTTCTGCAAAAGAAATTACTAAGAGAGCGCTTGAAGAAAATATGATAGAAAGTTCAGGGGCAACTCCTGAAGCTACGATGGCAGCCCAATTATATACAGATACTGGAAAATTTAAAAAAGTTGGCAAAGGTCTATTTGCATTAGTCAGACAGACGGAATCGGCAAAATCCCCATTAATAGCTATTCAAAATCAAAACAATCTTGTTAAGCAGAAACTTATCGAAAAAATTCAAGAAATGGATCCATTTCAATTTGAATTTCTTGTAGCAGAACTTCTAAGAAAAATTGGATATGAAAATGTTGATGTAACAAAACGTAGTGGAGATAAAGGGATTGATGTTATTGGTAATTTAACTGTCGGGGGGCTAACGAGTGTTAAAACAGTTATTCAAGTCAAGCGATACAAAACAGGAAATAATATATCTGGAAAATACATTACTCAATTAAGAGGGAGTGCAGAAGTTGACCAAAGAGGTTTAATTATTACTACGTCTGATTTCACAAAAGATGCACGAGATGAATCAAAAGCTATAAACAAAATGCCTGTTGCTCTTGTAAACGGTCAAAAACTTATTGATTTGCTTTTTCAATACAAAGTTGGGGTTAAAGAAGATATTGTAAGTGTTTTTTCGATTAATTCTGAGCTTTTCGAAAATGACTTAATCGATTCTTCTGTGACAGGAGGAATTGGAACAAAAAGTAGAGCAATTTGGCCATTACCTGGTGGAATTAATTCTTATGTTGAAACATTAAATCAATTAATGAATCAAATAATTGAAAATAAAAGTACAAAAGAAGATCTAATTAATTGGTTTGTCGATTCATTTGATAATGTAACTTCAAAAAAGACTGCAAATGGCTATTTAAATGTTCCAAAGAATATGGGGTTAATAGATTTTAGTAAAGGTATTTGTGTTTTAACTAATGATGGACAACAATACCATTCTTCTAAAAATTTACAATTTCTTTTTGAAACGATTTCTAAAAATATAGTAGCATTTGAAGAAATATATCAATTTTTAATAGAACCAAAATCAGAACAAGAAGTATTGGAATATGTGGTTGAGAATTTTGATGTAAATTGGACAACACTAGCACAAGTTAATTTTAGACTATTATGGTTAATAAATCTTGGTAAAATTGAAAAAGTACCCGATGGATATAAAGCAATAAAAAATAAAAAAATCTCAACCTGAAATTGGAGGTTATGTTTTATAAAACCTACTCCTCACTATAGAAAAGATATTTTTACTGAAATTATAATGTAT
>SEBM01000858.1 GCA_004296145.1 Flavobacterium sp. | reverse complement strand
CGTAAATGGAAATTATAATACAAGCCTGAATTATAATTTAAATATCCCATTTTCAGAAAGGAAATATTCTCTTTCCATTAGCGGATCTGGAGGAAATTCGAGAAAAACTGCAATTGTAAATAACGAAAAAAGTTTCAATACCGGGATTAATTTTTCAAAAAATATATCTGCCTCTTTTAATACTAAAAAATTTAATACCAATGTTGGCGTAGGTTATAATTTCACTACAAATAACGACAATGGTTTCGGACAATTCCCAGGTATCCAAACGCCAACTAATTTGTTTTTTAATACTGGTCAATCATTTTTTACCACGAAAAGTTTCAATGGCCGTATAACAGCTTCTCTAAGGTTGAAAACTTTTCGATTAAACTTCAACAGCAGTTATAATAATGCCAAAAACAGCAATAATAGCAGTAATGCATCACCAAATTTAAATACACGAACACAATCGCTTAACTTTGGTTCATCGGGTAACTTAACTTTTTTAAAAAGTTACAATCTTGACTTTAGTGCCAATAAGCGAATTAATAAAGGCTATAATTTAACTAACGTAAATCCTTTGCTAATTAATTTGGGGATTGGCAAATCATTTCTAAAAAGCAAGTCGCTAAATTGTAGTTTAAATGTTAGCGATTTACTCAATGAAGGAAATAATATATCGCAAAGCGTTGTTGGAAACTCGATTATAGAAAGTAGAAATAACCAGGTAAAACGTGTAGTATCTTTAGGCCTAAACTATAACCTTTCAAATTTTGGAGGTAAAAATTATAGGTTGAGAACCGATTAAGCGCAAATAAAATTTTATTGAATGAAACCATTTTTACAAGAAGTTGCAGAAGATTTAGTGACCAGATTTGGAAACCAGCTGGAAAACTGTGCAATTGTTTTTAATAATAAAAGACCAGCTGCGTATTTGCAAAAACACTTTGCCGATATTATTGGAAAGCCGTTTTTTAGCCCTTCATTTTTTACCATACAGGAGTTTTTTGCCTGTTCAACGAGTTATAAAATTGCCGATTTTTATCTGCAGTTTTTCACCTTGCATCGAATATATAATCAGCTATTGGCCGAAGAAAAACTGGAAACCATTTCCAGTCATAAGTTTTTTCCCTTGGCGAAAATTATTCTAAGCGATTTTAACCAGATTGATGCAGATTTAGTAGATGCGGAAAAGTTATACCGCGATTTAGAAGATATTTCTGTGATTAACCAAGACTTTGACTATTTAAGTCCGGAGCAATATCAGTTTCTCTCTCAATTCTGGACATCTTATTCCGAAGGAAAACATAAAAAGCAGCAGGAGCTTTTTATCAAAATGTGGCGCAGAATGCCTAAACT
>SEBM01000243.1 GCA_004296145.1 Flavobacterium sp. | reverse complement strand
GTAGTATTATGTTCTGTAACAACTATTTTGATTTTGGAAAATGAAAAGATTTTAGCTAAAACAATCCAATATTGAGAAGGAAATAAATGAACGTGTGCAATATCATACTTTCGTAAAAAAGATATCATTCTAAAAACATTAAGCGGATTATAAGCCTTTGAATTTAAAGAATAAATATTGCAGCAGTTCATGCTTTTTAAAGTCAATAAAAAAGGCGTTTCTTTTCCATTTAATAGCAATAAATCTGTTTTAATTCCTTTTTTATTATAAAGTGGAATTGTTTCTAAAAGCAGCCTTTCGGCCCCTCCGGTATCTAAACTATTTATTACATGAAGTACTTTCATTTTCATTAATTCAAAAAAACCTTCATTTTATCTTTCCTGTAAATAACTATCGCAGCAGTCAAATTCCAGAAAAAAGAACTTGAAACAAAAGCTATTGCGGCTCCCGTCATTCCGTAAATGGGAATTAAAAAGCGGTTTAAAACAAAATTAATAATCACAGCTATAATCAAAATAATCTGGTAAATATGTTGTCTTCCCGTCATATTCAAATAGACTGAAGATGAACCAAATGCGGAGCAAATTCCCTGACCAATTATTAATATTAAAAAAGCCTGTTTGGCGGCAATATATCCTTCTCCAAAAAAAGATAAAATGTGCTCTGAGAAAATACTCAAAAGCACGATTACCGGAAGCGTTATTCCAAAAATGGAACGCGAGCTGTTTTTTAAAATCTTCGCTAATTCTGTTCTGTTCTGTCCTGAAAAATATTCCGAAATTTTAGCCGAAATCGTGATGTTTATCGTAATAATAATTATCGAAATAATGGTCATTATTTTGACTCCGACAGCATAAAAAGCAACGGTTTCATCATTGCGGTATTTCTTTAAAAACATAATGTCAAAACTCATTAATAAAAACAACGCCATTCCGCTAATTGCAATTGGATATGATTTTAAAAAAATCTCTTTGGTTGAAATTTTTTCTGTTGGGTTTACATTATTTATTTTATGAAAATAAACTAAAACTAAAATCGAACTGATAATAGCCAAAACAACAAATCCAATAAGGAAAACGTCAACAAGATATGTTTGTTTTTGATAATAAAATAAGGCAACTGAACCTAAAATTAGTGGTACATATTTAATTATGTTTCGAAATAATTCGGCAACGATTAATTTGTCTAATGCCCTGAAAATCTCTGTATTTAACATCGAAATTCCGGAAAAAAATAATGTAAGGGATGATTTTAAAATTATGGAATAAACCTCATCATCTGCAAAATAATTGTTTATCGTTTTTTTATCAATTATCAGAACAATTAATAAAGCTGTTAGTGAAGCCAAAAAGAGCATCGCAACCATTTTTGCATATATGCTTTTTAATTCTTCTAAAGATTTTTTACTGGCCAGTTTACCTTTAAAATATAAAATTGACTGATCAAAACCGAGCAAACAAATACTTCCAACAACTAAAAGAAAAGTACGCGAAAAATCATACTGACCCACTATTTTAGGACTAAAAGATTTTGTCAAAAAAACAGTAAATCCAAATAAAATAAGAGCGCCTGAAATTCTCAAAAACAAAGTCACAACACTTTGTTTTAAGAAAGGATTGTTTCTGAATTTATGAAAAATAACATCTGCTTTCAATTGATTTTATGATACTTTAAAAGTAGAAAAATGATTTTTAAACTTTATTTACCTTCGATTTTAAAACCTGTTTTTGATAAAATCTCTGAAACAAACTGATCAAAACAAAAAGGGCAAGAAAGAAAACAGGCAATAAAAATTTGAAATTTCCATTTACAATTTTGTTATCATTCATGTTTAATGTTGAACTAATTTCACTGATTGTTTTGTCAGCACTTATTAGTTTTAATCTGTTTTTTCCTTGTTCGATAACAAGCTTTTGTTTCGTTTTAATTATCTCGTTAAGTTCTGTGTTTTCGCTGTAATAGATCAGTTTATCATTTTTTGAGTTGCTTTTTGCATTACTCGAAAAGCCATTCAGGACATTATCAATCTGAGCAATTATCGTGTCATTTTGAGTAATTTCCTGCTGAAGATTTTTGTATCCGATTTTTTGGGCAACATCAAAATATTCAGAATCGTTTAAGTATTTTAATAACGGTTCAACAACTTCTTTTTCGTTAATCATTCGCTGTGACACAAAAGAAATAGTATGAAGCGTATAATTTTTACTCGTTACATTATCTTCCAGAACCTTTTTCATTTCACCAACTTCAGCCATTAATTTTAAAAGCTCAAAGTTTTGTTCTTTGTCTTCAATAAATTTATAAACGTCTGCAATTGGTTTGATTTTAATACTTTTAATAGATTCCGGGTTTGAAATTCCAACCACGTTTTTTAAAAATGCAACATCTCCGGCAGCAGCTTTAGCTTGTATTAAATCAATTTTTGAATATAAATAATCAACGCTTCCAAAATTTGGAGTTACCACAATCTGATTCTGAAAAGTCTTTTTATTGATGTCAAGATACCATCCTAAACCAAACCCCAAAATAACCAGGATCAGCACCAAAATCCAGTTTCGGATAAAAAACTGGATAAGCCTGAAAACAGCATTACTTATTCTTTCAAAAAATCTGCCGATAGCTCCCGAAAGCTGAAAAATATCAATTTCCTGATTATCCTGATTATGTGGTACTTGTGTACTCATTTATAAGTTCTATTTTACGTTGAAGATCTGTTCCAAAATTTTAATAGTAATCAAATATGTTGGTTTTACACCAGTTGTTCCCAATCCGCCTGATGCCAGTGTACTTCCTGTTTCCAACGGATTATCTGATGCATAATAGGCGTAACGAACTTTAATATCCTGAGGAACACTTTTTCTGATTTTTGATGCCGATTGTATCGCTTTTTGGTAATAAGATCCTTCCATTTCAAGACCAATTACTCCCCAAGTCGATTCGTGAAAGAATTTTAATAAATCCCTGTTTTGTAATGATGTTCCTAAAACTGTCACCATAGCACCTTCAAAAACAGCAATATCATTTCCTTCAAACATGGCGCCTGTCAATTCATTTTCAAAGAAATAATTATCAGCCGTTCCTTCATTTATATGAGCTGTCGGAATCATAATGTCTCCTTTGCCGCCTTCCAGAATTCCGGCTTTACCCATTATAGAAACCGATTTTACGTTTAGTAAAGTATCTTTTTTGTATGGTTTCAAAAGTTCGTCGATTGTTTCGTAGGCCTGTTCTCCAAACGCATAATCCATTACAATAATGACCGGTTTTTCTTCGTCGATATTTCCATAAGAAAAAGCTGTTTTTGACCAGTCGATTTTGGCAGTATCAAAAATCTGAACATCTATATTGGTTCCTGATGTATCCGGTAATGAAATCATTCCATTTTTCAGAGCCAGTTCTTCTACTATATTTCTGGTTTCTTTTGCACCTGACTTGCTTAATTCTTCATAAATGAAAAAATCAGATTTGTCTTTGAATTTTGTTTTCAACAACGGAGTTGCAAAAATAGAATTCATTACACTGTGCATGTTGGCACTGATAACATGAATTGGACGTTTTAAAAGATTATTAGCTTTTAAAACTTCTTTGATATTTGTTGCCCAGATTTCTCCGTGAATATGATGCCCCAAACGTTCTCTTAAAACGGGACTAAAAGTTATGGTTCGTTTGTTATTATCAATTACTTCTTCGATAGCTAATTTTCCTAACCAGTAAATGACGTGCAAAAAACGATCTGGCGCTTCTTCAGAACCAAATACGTCATAAATATCCAGTACTTCCTCAAACGTTCTTGCCAGGATATTGGCAACGTGAGAGATTGCTTTTTCTTTTTCTATCTGAGGCAGTTTTTTGGTCTGCATCACAGCCTGCTCCAGTTTTAACCAGTCGCGCGAAACTTCTCCGCCATCGTCTACCAAAACCCTGTTTTTTATTTTGTGGGATTCTATAAAAATAAAAGTCAGGTGCGTCAGGATATCATAAATGTCAGATCGCCCGCGGGTGATTTCAACATTCATTTGTTCTTCGTCAATTCGGTAACAATTTCTTCTTCTTTTTGGAGGAACAATTGGCTGAAAATGTGATTTTGAATATCCTTCGTCTGACGTTAAATTTATAAAACGACATTGCTCGATTCCTATTGGAAGACGTTCTATAACATACAAAAGTCCGTTTAGTTCTACTTTTTCTTCTCCAATATTCCCGTAAATTTCCGGACGTAATGCCAGTAAAGATTCACGTAAACTATCGCCCGAAACTCCCATTGGTTTATAAAAACCACGGTTGAATAAGTGGCGCATCGTGATGTACATTTTTTCTATCGCTGCAGAAGATTCCTGCGCTCTTGATCTTGATATATGTTTGGTTTCTTTCATTCTATTGTATTTTTCGAACTTATAAATATAAGTTGTTTTTCTATTTTAAATTATCCGCAATCTTTCTGTCATTCGACAATCTCGGAATTTTATTCTGTCCGCCCAGTTTTCCCTGCGATTTCATGTATTCCTGAAAACCGTTTTTGGAGACTTTTGTGACTACCACTTTTTGTAAAACATTTCCGGTAATCAAATCATCATAATAGATATTTTGTTTTCGCATGGCACTGTCAATTGCTTCAGCAAAAGTTTCCATGCTTTCTGGTTCATTTTCAAATTCTATAAACCATTCGTGATATGGCAATCCGCTTGACGGCGTAATCTGAGGCGCTACGGTAAATTCGTTAATTACAATTTTAGAACCTTCTGTTGCTTCTTTCATTGCATTTTCGACTTCATTGGCAATTACGTGTTCTCCAAAAGCGGAAATATAATGTTTGATTCGGCCCGAAACAATAACTCTATATGGTGATAAACTCGTGAACTGAACGGTGTCGCCAATATTATAACCCCAAAGCCCGGCATTTGTTGATATAATTAAAGCATAATTTATACCAACCTCAACTTCGCCAATTGTATATCGTTTTGGGTTTTCTGTAAAAAATTCATCTGCTTTTATAAACTCATAAAAAATTCCGGAATTCAGTAACAAAAGCATTCCTTTTTCTTTTTGCGAATCCTGATAAGCAAAAAAACCTTCAGAAGCAGGAAACAACTCAATGCTGTCAACCTTTCTGCCAATCATCTGTTCAAATTTGGCGCGATAGGGTTCATAATTTACTCCTCCGTAAATAAATAAATTAAAGTTTTTAAATATCTCTCCTATTTTTTTTCCGCTGCTTTTTTCCTGAAGACGCTCAAAATACATTTGTACCCAGGACGGAATTCCCGAAATTACAGACATATTTTCGTTAATAGTTTCGCCAACAATTGCATTTACTTTTGTATCCCAGTCTTCAATGCAATTCGTTTCCCAGGACGGCATTCTGTTTTTCTGCAAATATTTCGGAACAAAATGCGCGACAATTCCCGATAAACGTCCAAATTTAATTCCGTATTTTTCTGTTAGAATTGGACTTCCCTGCAAAAAAATCATTTTCCCATCAACAAAATCAGCGTTTCCCGTTTCGTGAATATAATGTAGGATTGCATTACGCGCCGCATTGATGTGTGATGGCATCGATTCTTTTGTAAGCGGAATATATTTTGCTCCGGAGGTCGTTCCGGAAGTTTTAGCAAAATAAATTGGTTTTCCTTTCCAGAGAATATCTTTTTCTCCAAGCTTAACCTTTTCAATATATGTTTTTAAATCTTCGTAATCCCTTACAGGAACATACTTTGCAAAATCAGCAGTAGTTTTTATTTTATCAAAATGATGGTCAGTACCAAACGCTGTATTTTTAGCTTCAGTAATTAAGTTTTTAAATACTTCAAGTTGGGTTTCAACCGGTTTATTGGCCCAGGATTGTGTTTGGTGATATATTTTACCGGCAAATAATTTTGCTGCTACAGATTTAATAGACATTTTTTGTGTTATTATTTTTTGTCACTTTTATTTTTACTTCTGGAATTTTCAGCCGACTCTTTATCAATCTCTTCTACATCCTGTCTTAATTCTATTTCTTTTTCAGAAGCTTTCATGTCAAGGTTCAGGTTTTCATGGGTTTCAGACAAAATAGAATCTTTGTTGAATTTTGCATAATCCAGTTGTCCTGACAATACTTTTTGAACACCTTTTATATATGCTTCATTTTTCTTTAAAGCTCTTTCTAATGAATCTGATTTTATTGCCAGTTCTGTCGCATCCTTTTTTAATTGCGAAGAAGAATATCCCGGAATAAATTCACGCAGGGACGTAAAAGCAATAATGTAAGTCGTTATTAAAATAAGAAAAATTCCGCCTAAAGTAAAGGTTACAAAGACGTTCATTAAGGTAAGTTTGAAAGAAAAAATTTCTTCAAAGGTATCTTCATTCAAAATTACCAGACGGTTTTTGATGAACAATTTTTTTCTAAAATTAAATTTTTTCTTCTTCTTCATAATCTACTTATACGAGCAAATATAGTAATTAATAGCATTGCTA
>SEBM01000242.1 GCA_004296145.1 Flavobacterium sp. | reverse complement strand
CTATAAAATTATCTCAATTGTTAATAAAAATTGTGAATAAAATTTTGATAACTATATTCATTACATAACTTTGTGACTATGAAAATCGAAACTTATATATCGCAGTTATTGTACCGTTATCAGTGTGTAACGGTTCCGGGATTCGGGGCTTTTTTGACCGAAACGCATCCGGCTAAGCTTAATGAAAGCTCGAATTCGTTTTTTCCTCCAAAGAAAACAATTGCTTTCAATAGTCTTTTAAAAAATAACGACGGGTTATTAGCAAATCATATTGCACAAGGAGAAAGTACATCTTATGGTTTTGCTGTAAGTGCTATTGCATTTGAGATTTTGAACTGGAAAAAAACATTAGAAGAAACCGGTATTTTACATTTGAAAAATATTGGTGATATCCGCTTAAACGCAGATCAGAATATGGTTTTCACGCCAAACGACCATGCAAATTATCTATCTGCTTCTTTTGGTTTAAGTCCGTTTGTTTCGCCTTTGGTAAAAAGAGAAATATTCGAGAAAAAACTGGAAGAAATCGAACAAAGAGAAACTGTTAAGTTATACGAAACTGAAGAAGAAACAAGATCTTCGAAATCGTATTTAAAATATGCTGCTATATTTGTTCTGGGTCTTGGTATTACCGGAAGTATTGGTTATCCAATCTATCAACAACAATTGGCAAATGAAACGCTTGTAGTTGAAAGCGCTGTACAGAAAAAGGTTCAGAACAAGATTCAGGAAGCAACTTTCATGATTCAGAATCCTTTGCCTGCTGTAACACTTTCTGTAGATTCATCTAAAACGGATTCTGTAGAAATTAAAACAATGCCATATCACATTATGGCCGGAGCTTTCAGAAGTGAGCAAAATGCAAGAAAAGCTTATAATCAGCTCATAAAAGATGGTTATCAGGCAAGAATGCTTGGAGAAAACAAACACGGATTATTTCCGGTTTTATACGGAAGTTATCCAACAATGTCAGAAGCCGAAAAAGCTCAAAAAGAAATACAAAAAGGCGAAAATCCGGATGCCTGGATTCTTGTAGAAAATCTATAAAATACTTTTAAATCCTGTTCCGAAAGAGCAGGATTTTTTTTGCCTGATTTTTACAGATTGATCTGTTGAAAATGAATCAGCTTATTTCCCAAACGTCATAAGTTCCACGCGAAACATTCTCATCAAAAATATGCTTATCTTTCGATAAAATCAATCCACATGAAATTCTTCAAAAAGAAACAAGCTCCTAAAGAAAATAATTTTGACTCCTTTCCTGAAATTGGAGGTCTGATGGTTTCTAAAATGGTTGTTGATCAAAACATTAAACCCCGTTTTTTGTATCGTGAAAAAAGGACTCGTCCCGAAGATAGTGGCTGGAGAATTTTTACAGGTTCTGAGTCTGAAGAATATACTGATAATCCTGATAACGCAGGAATATATAATCCGCCGACAATTTTGAAAATCGATCCTTCTCTCAAAAAAATTTTATTGAAAGGAGTTGGTTCTGTTTACGAAAGAGCTAATGAAAATTCAGATTGGTATAAAGTTCATGATTATGATTTGGAAGATGATTTTATGACAACTCACAGATTAACAGAAGAATGGTCAATTGAAATCAATAATCTTTTTGAAAGAACAATTGAAGAAGATGGTACTTTGTACTACACCACGGGTGACAAATCTATCAGGATAATTATCTGGAATTCAGATCGTGACAAAAAAGCTCTTTATGAAGAATCTAAAGAAAGTGTTGAAAATCGAAATCAGACAGAATCCAAAACACTACAACAGTTCGAATTTTCTGATTCTGAAGTGTCCAGAGTTGGATATTTAATTGAAGAAAGTGAAGGAGATAAAACATATAATCTGATCATTGGTTTTTCAGTCGTGGACCAGGAAACGGTGCAGTCAGCATTTTATTTTGATGAAAAAACAGATCTTGAATGGGCGTTAACTACTTGGAAAAACATAAGTTTCAGGAGATAAATAACAGAAAACAAATGTTCCACGTAAAACTGTCTTCATTTTGAAGAAGCAATTTTAGAAATAAATCTTAAAAGCATTCAGAATAGCTTTTAATCTTATTCTGTTATTTTAAAAATTTTATCTGGCATTCAATAAATATTTCGCAGCATAAATTCGTCTGTAAAATATTTATTATGGACAAAATTTTAAAAATAGCTGTATTTGTTTTATTACTTAATTCCCAATCTTTTTTTGCACAACAGTCTCAAACCGTTTCTGAACAGGAAGCACTATTTAAAAAATCAGATGCTGAAATTCAAAAATTGATAAAAGAAAATTATAAAAACTTAGATGATAAAATATTAGTACTCAAAAGAGAACAAAAAGATCTTGAGTCAAAAAAGAAGAATCTTGAGAAATCAGAAAGGGATTTAAAATCAACTAAAGAAAAAATAAGCAAACTGGAGCAGGAAAATCAAAAAATTCAAAATAAAATAATTACGCAATCTATTACAGAAGAAGAAATTCAAAAGCAAAGAATAAAAACATCAGAAAATGAGTTATCCCTTCAAAAATTAAAATTATTGCAAATAACGCAGCAAAAAGAGCTTGAAAAAGCTATATCCGCTTTATAAACAAAAAACGAGATTCATGAGAATCTCGTTTTTTGTTTTATTTTGAAATTATCTTTGCGTCCTGAGATAAGATTTCTTTCCCGTTTTGATAAATAACTAACGCCGCAGGCGCCGAATTTTTTTCGCCCAAAACGATGATATCACACACGTACAGAAAATTTCCTTTTTTAAAATCATAATGATGATTTCCTCCTGTACCTTCAGCAACAAATTTTCCTTTAGTTATAACTAAATCAGGCTTTTCACTCATTTTTTGTTTTACAGACCACGATGCATATCTGTAATTATTATTTCCCAAATCATCAATTCTTATTTTGAATTTGGATGTTTCCAATACACAAACAGGTTCTTTAAATTTGGAAATTGAAGAATGTAATTTGCTTTTGTCAGATCCGATCAGTTTTGTTTTTAGTTCTTTTTCATACTTCGACTGGTAATTCACAGCCGTTAAATATCCTTCTTCATCTACCCACAAATCTCCCTGATTCAGCATTATACCACGCCAGCCCACTTGCGACCAGTCTTTGGCAGGATTAGATTTTATGATTTTGTTTTTCAGCGTAGTATCAAAAATCTGATTGTATCTTTTAACGAATTCCGTTTTATTTTTAACGGTCGGGATTGGATATTCCCTTGCAAAAGGATATTTTACCAAAGCAGCAACAGCTTCTTTTTTATCGTTTTTTACATTTTCAATAAAGCTTTTAATAAGCTTTTGATATTCTGGTTTTAAATCCTGGGCATCTGCAAAATTTACTGAAAAAACCAGCAGAACCAAATATATAAATCTTGTTTTCATAACTTTTATAATTAATTATTAATCCGTGTTTTACGTGGAACACTTATCTTAAAGATAATTAATTTATACTAGCTTTAAACATTTTTAATTCATCCCAGGTAAATTCATCGCCGTGTTTTTCTTTTAAAGGCGCCAAAGATTCTTCCTGATAAAACTCAAAAGCATCACGCAAAGCGAGGATTTTGTCATACGGCAAAACATCTGAAATCTCTACTTTTTTGGCCTGAATCAATTTAATTAAATGCGTTTCAATAGTTTGCACATTTAGCTTTCTGACTCTTGCAATATCTTCGATAGAGTTCTTTGCGATCCACAAATCGTAGGTTTCTTCAACGGTTGTTTTTTTGGCGGTTTTTGGTTCGTTTTTATCCAGTTTTCGCGCAGTATATCGTACAGTCGGTTCTTCTGATTTAAAAATATCAGTATTGGTCATTTGATATTCTTCACGGATTTTTTCGAGCTTATTTACTTTGAAGTTTTTTATCGCAGATGATGTCAGCTTTTCTTTGCAGATGGTTTCTCCTGCCACGACAATTTCAATTAGTAATTTGGCTTTCATCAATCTTAAAACGGCTTTTGTTTGTAAATCGTCCAGGATTGCTAATTCTTCGTAATATTCTTTTACTTTTTTAAATTTCTGAATTTCAGCCATTTTCTGTAAAAGATCAGTCACCAATTTGTCCATCGGTTTAAAGAAATAATCATAGGCCGCCTCTACCCTTTCTTTCACAAAAAATAAATCAACGGTTTCGTTATTGAAAATTTTATTAAGCTGATTGATGAATTTTTGTGCAGGATCTGCAAGCTGATCAATCGTCTCAAGGCGTTTATGCGCCCAAATAGCGTGCTTCGATTTTTCTGAAGCCACAGCATTTTCGTTATAACTAAAACGATGGTTTCGCCATTCCTGCGCTAAATCTGCCCAATTAAAACTGTTAATCAAATAGTTATGAATAAAATTCTTGGTTTCGAAATGCAGTGATTTTTCTAAAATGTCTTCGGTTGCTTTGTTCAAAGCATAGTCCATTACATCCTGATCGTTAGAAATACCATTCATCTGCATCGGGGAAAGCAAAATAAGCCCATTTAAGGAGCGCAAACGCGATAATGCAACATAAGCCTGTCCGGGAAGAAAAACTTGCGATACGTCAAGCGCAGCTTTATCAAAAGTTAATCCCTGACTTTTATGTACCGTAATCGCCCATGCCAATTTTAGCGGATAATGCGCAAAAGTGCCTAAAACTTCCTCCTCAATCTCTTTGGTTAGCTCGTTTACTTTGTAGCGGATGTTTTTCCACTCGTATTTTTCAACTTCGATTGTTTTATTTTCTTCCGGAAAGTGAACGAAGATTTCTTCGGGCGAAAGTGATTTGATAACACCCATTTTTCCGTTGAAATAGCGTTTTTCAAAAGATAAATCGTTTTTTACGAACATGACCTGCGCGCCGACTTTTAGCTTTAAAGTTTCTTCTACCGGAAAAATTTTCTCCGGAAAATCACTTACAATAAAGGGCAGATACGTGTATTCGTTTCCGGCTAAATCATTTATTGACTGTTCGTTAATCGAATCCGCTTTAGCGTTATGAGTAGTCAAAGTGATGTAACCAGGATTATTTTTTAAGTCGAAATCTGGCTTTACATATTGGTTCAAAAACTGAAAATCCTGAGGAGAAATCTGGTTGTTGCGAAGATTATTCAAAACGGAGATAAAATCATCATCAGTCTGACGATAAATCTTAGATAATTCGATATATAACGGCGGATATTGTTGAATTACGTGCGAATAAAAAAAGAATTTTCCTTTGTAATAATTACGCAAAGTTCGCCATTCTTCGTCGCGAATTACGGGCGGTAATTGCAATAAATCACCAATAAAAAGAACCTGAACCCCGCCAAAAGGATATGAATTTCTACGTACCGTCTGCATCATAAAGTCAATCGCGTCAAGCAGATCAGCGCGGAGCATACTTACTTCATCAATAATCAATAACTCCATGTTTTTGATCACATTACGCTTCAGATTATTCATTTTGAAATGTCTGCGTAAGGTTTCTTTATTCTCAAATTTCACCGTTTCCGTAAACTGCGGATTGGCGTCATAAGACGGAATAAAGGCCGAAAAAGGCAACTGAAACATGGAATGAATGGTAACGCCGCCGGCATTTAAGGCCGCAATACCCGTTGGTGCTACCACTACAGTGTTTTTATGAGTTGTAGCGATAATTTCGCGCAAAAGCGTAGTCTTTCCTGTTCCGGCCTTACCCGTAAGAAAGATAGACTTCTGCGTCTGATTGATGAATTGTAATGTGTAAGCTGCTGCTTCTGAAACGTTTTGCATTGCGTAAATTGAACTCTAAAAGTATCGCATTTTTATAAAAGAAAAAACCTAAATCTGTAATAGATTTAGGTTTTTAAAATTTAGTTAGTTTGGTAGTTTATTTTTTAGCTTCTTCCTCTTTTGCTGCTGGTTTTGCATCAGTTTTTGGAGTTGAGCTATATTTGTCATTCAAAGCTTTAATGATCTCTTTTGTGATATCATATTTTTCTTCAGCATATAAAACTGTTGCAGCATCTCCTGTACCGTAGATATAAGAATAACCGTTTTTCTTACCGTAATCTTTGATGAATTTTTTAACTCCGCTTACAAGAGAATCCATTTCAACACCGCTTTCTTGTTGCAATTGTTGCGATAATTGTTGTTGAGCGTAACCTAATTGTTGCTCTCTTTTTTGCAATTCAGCACCTCTTTGTTGTGCCCAAGCCTGTCCGTTTGCTTGTGCCTGGCTTTGAAAATTAGCTGCATCTTGTTTAAAACGAGTAATTTCTGCTTGTAACTGTCTTCCTTTTTCTTCTGCTTGCGCTTTGTATTTAGCTTCCAGATCTTTTGCTTCAGTGTACTCTTTCATTAAAACTGAAGTATCAACGTAAGCTGTTTTTACTTCCTTAACTTCTGCTGTTTTATTACACGAAACAACCAAAATTGAAAGTGCGGTAATTACTAATGCTTTTTTCATTTTTTAAATTTCTAATTTTTTTATGTATTGAAGACAAAAATATAAAAAAATAAATAG
>SEBM01000857.1 GCA_004296145.1 Flavobacterium sp. | reverse complement strand
TTAATTGATAAAAATATCTTTCATCTAAAAAATCATGAAATTTTCTTTAACAACCGTGCATACAGAGATGAAAACAGTAATGGTGGAAGTGTAACCAATCTAATTCCACAAAAAAACAGAAATATTCCTTTGTATTTTAAAGCAAATCTAATTTCTGACAAGAATATTGAAATATTTGAAAAAAATCCGATTGAAATATTTGAAAAATATGCTGACCTTCCATCTATAAAATTTGAAAATTTTATAGAACCTAATGACTATCCAAAATTATTTGATGATAATGTCAAACCCGAAATGTGGCTTTTATTATTACAGGAGATTCTTGAATATAGAAAAAAATTAAATCAAAAACTATCTGAGTTAGTCAATAAAGGTTTGCTTTCAAACACTGAAAAACTAACATCAGAATATAAAAAATGGCAGAAAGATAATCCAAATAAATTAGAATCTTTCTCAAATAAATTCAATCCACTTTTAGAAAAACTTAATTTACAAGTCGATCTGGTAAATACAGAGTATTCTATTCCTATACTAAATAAAAGAACTGAAGAAACAATTTCAATTCAAAATACCAGTACCGGAACAAAAGGTTTATTATTGACTTTTTTACCTCTTTTTAAACTAAATACAAAAGATTCGATCATCTTAATTGACGAGCCTGAACGTTCTCTCTTTCCAGATATGCAAATGGATTTAATGGACCATTACCAAAAATTGGCTCCAGAAGCTCAATTTATCGTAGCAACACACTCACCATTTATTGCAGCCTCATTTGAGCCAGATGAGCGTTTTATTTTATATTTTGATGAAGAAGGAAAAGTTACGGTTCGTAGAGGAACTTCCCCAATTGGAGATGATCCAAATGATATATTAAAAAATGATTTCAAATTAGAATCCTTAATGAATGAAAAAGGTGTTGAAGCATTTGAAAAATATAGAGATTTGAAAAAGCGTTTAGCTACTGAGAACAATGAAGATGAAAAAAATAAATTGTTAGAAGAAATTCTTTCATTAGCAAATGCTTATAAATTCTAATGAGGAAGCAAATAAAGCCTGACGATTCTTTAGCAAAAGCTATCGAATATATAAAAGACGGAAACAATTCAAATCTTCGCAAAATCTTATTTAAAGAACAAAAAGGTTTTTGTTCTTACACAGAAACATATTTAGGCCGAACTGATCAAAAAGACATTGATCATTTTAATCCATCAAAAAATTTTGTAGACAGAAATAAATATCTAAATCTTTTTCTTTGTAAAGCACAGTGGAACAGAGAAAAGTCTGACAAATGGGATAATTTTCAACCCGTTTTATCTCCATTTAATGATGACTTTGAGACTAAAATAG
>SEBM01000241.1 GCA_004296145.1 Flavobacterium sp. | reverse complement strand
TAAAATGAAAAAAATATACTTCATCCTATTCATTATAGGACAATGTGTTTTTGCTCAAAATAAAGTTGAGAAAGACACAACTAAATCTCAGGAACTTGAAAATGTTTTTGTTACCGCAAATCGTACCGCAACATTGCGTAAAGAAACTCCAGTTGCCATTAGTAAACTAACAGCCAAAACAATTAACGAAGCCAAAGCAACTGCGATTTATGAAATAATTAATAAAACGCCCGGAGTTTTAATGGTCAATTTAGGAAACGAACAACACATGATGTCGATTCGTCAGCCAATGACCACAAATGCTTATTATTTATATCTTGAAGATGGATTACCAATTCGTCCGATGGGAATCTTTAATCACAATGCTTTATTAGAAATCAATCAGTTTAACCTTCAGAGTATTGAAGTGGTAAAAGGACCAGTTTCATCTTTATATGGGCCTGAAGCAGTTGGCGGGACAATAAATTTAATTTCGCAAAAACCTCCTGTTGATCCCGAATTTAAATTTGGTGTTCAGGCAGATAATTACGGCTACAGAAGATTTCAGGCTGCCGGCGGTGCCACTATCGGAAAAGTTGGTTTTCATATTTCCAGTATTTCAAGTTTACAGGAAAATGGCTGGATGGCCAATTCAGATTATAATAAAGATAATTTGAATGCCAGAATCGACTATACTATTTCACCTTCTACCCGATTGATCAGTAATACGATGTATGGAAAATACTATTCGGATATGAGTGGGACTGTCAACGAAGAAGCTTTTAATAACAGAACTTACAAAAGCACTTCTGATTTTACTTATAGAAAATCGGATGCTTTGAGAACAAGATTAACTCTTGAGCACGACTGGAACGATAACTCAAGCAGTTATATTACCGCTTATTTACGTGATAATAAATTAGGGCAAAATCCTTCGTATGGAATTAAATGGAATCCCGACCCGACAAAACAAAACCCTTATTATCCGTCACAGAAAAACAATCCTGAATTAGCGTATGGAGAAGTTAATTCGAATAACTTCAAAAGTTATGGATTGGTTGGACAGCATACTAACAAATTTGATTTCTTAAATACTAAAATCGTTGCAGGTGTTTTATACGACTATTCTCCTGTGACTTATTGGGCATATCGAACTGATTTAAAAGCAATTTTGAATCCGGGAGTTGTCGGTGCACAGACAGTAGATCATTATGAAGTACTATCAGAAAGACCTGAATTTAAACTGGCAGATTATACCGCAGATATTTTTAACAGCGCTGTTTATGCACAGTTAAGTTTTAATCCAATTGAAAAATTAGTTTTAACAGTTGGAGGCCGTTATGATAATATGAAAGTAGATTATGACAATGCGCTTGATCTTTCTTCGGGAAGCAAATTGTATGACAAGGCTACTTTTAAAGTTGGAGCGAATTATAATCCGGTTGAATTTGCCGGTTTTTACGGAAATTATTCTCAAGGATTTGCTCCTCCCGGAATTACTTCAATTTTCAGAGCAAAACCCGGAACCGGAGGAACTACCGGAGTTCCTGCCGATTTTTATTATAATCTTGAACCTGCCACTTTTGACAATTACGAAATTGGAGGCTGGCTTTCTTTCTTAGAAAATAAATTAAACTTTGATTATGCTTTCTATTTTATGGAAGGTAAAAATGAGTTATTAAGCATCAAACTTCCGGATAATTCAACGGATTATCGTTCGGCAGGAGAAACGCGTCATAAAGGAATTGAATTTGGGGCATCTTATAAACCTTCAAAACAATTCAATATTCGTTTTGGCGGAACTTATGCGCAACATACTTACATCGATTTTAAACTTTCAGACAAACCATCAGATCCGGTTCAGGATTTAAACGGGAAAGAAATGCCTGCAGCACCAAAATGGTCCGGAAATTCAGAAGTTACCTATTATCCAAACTGGCTTCCAAATCTTAGAACTTCTATCGAATGGCAGCTTGTTGGAAGTTATTATCAGGATCAGATCAATACTGTAAAATATGATGGATACAATTTATTCAACGCCAGAATTGGTTATCAGTGGAAGAAAATTGAAATCTACGGAAATGTACTGAATCTAACAGATAAATTATATGCTTATAATGTTTCCAGAGCCAATACAGCAGGCGCTCAGCCAACTTATAATGCAGCGGCGCCAAGAACTTTTGTTTTTGGAATTCAATATAATTTTTCATTAAAAAAATAAAAATACCAGCCACGAATTACACGAATCACACGAATTTTCTATACAAGAATGTAAAAAATAATTAGTGAAAACTGGTGCAATTCGTGGCAAAAAAACATTTAAAACAACTCGGCTATGAGTACAGAAAAAAAGAAAAAGAATTCGAAGAAGGATTCAAAATTCATCAAAAAAGTTAAACAACACATGTACAAATGGCATCGTGTTATTGGTTTAATTACTATAATTCCGGTAATATTCTGGACATTATCAGGGTTGATGCACCCGTTTATGGCGCATTTTTTTAAACCGGAAATTGCACATGATAAACTGGAACAACAGATTATTGATAAAAGTCAGCTGCACTTTTCAATTCAGGAAGTACTGAAACAAAACAGCATTAATGATTTTAAAAATTTTAGAATCGTTTCTTTCAACAATGCAACTTATTATCAGGTAAAAATGATTCCCGGTGATTTGTTGTATTTTGACACTTCAAATGCAAAAAAACTCGAAAACGGAGATCAGAAATATGCAGAATGGCTTTCGAGATATTTTCTTGACGATCAGAAAAGTCAGGTAAAAGAAAGCGAAATTGTAACCGAATTTACTTCGCAATACAAATATGTAAACCGTTATTTGCCTGTTTATAAAGTGACTTTAGACCGTGAGGATAAAATGCAAGTTTATGTAGAAACATCTTCGAGCAAACTGGCGACTTACAATCCGACATCAAGACAGTTTTTTATCTGGTTTTTTGATACATTTCACAATTGGTCGTTTATCGATGCTATAACAAATAATAGTATCAGGATTATCACCATGATTTTCCTGTTGTCGATTATTGGGCTTTCTGCTTTGAGCGGCATATTGATTTATGGTTTGTTGTGGAAACAATTTAAAAAAACAGACAGTGTACAGCCCAAAAAAGGTTTAAGAAAATACCACCGTCAAATCGGAATCTGGGTTTCGCTTTTTACGTTGACATTTGCTTTTAGCGGAGGATATCACGCTACTACAAAATGGACGCCTTACACTTTATCGCAAATGGTTTATGAACCAACTTTTTCGACTAAAGAAATTGTAATTCCCAATAATGATCTGAATTTAGACTGGAGCCGTTTTGAAAACATTAGCATAATTACGCTAAATGACACTGTATATTACCGTTGTCAGCTCACTGAAAAGGAAACGCGAAAATATAAAAAGCCAAAAGGAGATTCTAAATGGAATAATAAAGGCAATGCAAAATCTGAAGTTATTTACATCGATGCAAAAACGAATCAAATTGTACCGAATATTGACCTTGAATATGCTGAATTTTTAGCTTACTATTTTACAGACGGAACTCCGAAAGGCGCGTGTTGCGAAATGGATGTTAGTGATCACGAAGAACCTCAGCCTGCTTTGGAGAACTCAAAATTAGTGGAATCAAAAGTTTTAACTGATTTTGAAAGCCGCGAATATGGCTTTGTCAACAAAAGATTGCCAGTGATTAAACTGAGATATGACATTCCTGAAAATACCAGTTATTTTATCGAAACGGCAACATCAAGATTGGCTGCAACGGTTACAGCTTCAGACAAAACAGAAGGGTATTCGTTTGCCTTTTTGCATAAATTTTTATTTATGGACTGGGCAGGAAAAAACATCAGGGATTTAGCAACGGTTTTGGCCGCGCTGAGTATCTTAATTGTGAGTATTTTAGGCTTTATTTTATTTTTAAAGAAAAAATAGGCTCTAAGATTCTAAGCTGCTAAGATTCTAAGTTAATATCACAAATTCAGTTTTTTTACCTTAGTAGCTTAGTGGCTTAGAATCTTAGCAACTTTTATTTCGGATTTTCTTCGAAATATCTGGCTTCGATTCTCTTGATGTCTTTTATGGAACTTTTTGCCCAAGCCAAACGTTTTTCAAGAATTTCTTCTTCGGATAATTGCCATTTTATATCTGAGTTTCTTAATCGGTTGGTAAGGTTTTGAATAATGATTGCCGCCGAAACTGAAATATTTAGACTTTCTGTAAAACCTACCATTGGTATTTTTAGAAAACCATCTGCACTGTCTAATATTTCCTGTGAAAGTCCGTCGCGTTCTGTTCCGAAAAATAAAGCACTTGGTTTTGTAATGTCAAAATCTTCCAGCAAACAGTCATTTTCGTGCGGAGTTGTCGCAATGATTTGGTATCTCTGATTTTTTAAGGTAGACACACAATTGGTAATCGAATCAAACTGATTGATATCTACCCATTTCTGAGCGCCCATTGCAATTTCTTTATCGATTCTTTTTCCGTAACGCTGCTCGATTACATTCAATTCCTGAATTCCGAAAACCTCACAACTACGCATTACAGCGCTTGTATTATGCATCTGAAAAACATCTTCTACAGCAATCGTAAAATGTTTGGTACGATTGGCAAGAACATTTAAGAATCTTTCTTTGCGGTTATCAGTCAGTATATTTTCAAGAAAAGCGAGGTAATCTAAATCAATCATTTTGGTTGTATTTGGCGCAAAAATACTAAAAAGAATTGTTTATAAAGTAATGATCAGTTCCTTCCGGCGAACTGCCCAGCAATTTTATTATCTAAGCTTTCATACAAATAATTAACCTTTTCGATATCAACCGCTAAATTTTCATTCATAAAAACATCTCCGGTAAAAGTATTGTTTTCGTTTTTAGAATGTTTTTTCAGGCGCTCATACATTTGGTCAACTTCTTCGATATAATAATCGGCATCTATAATGCTCAAGAATTTTTCTAAAATTGATTTCATCCCTTCGTTATAATTAAAAACTGAAACGTTTGGGTCTTTTTCGTGAACAGCAGAATAAGCTTCAAAATATTTTTCGAGGACAACAGCGCCATATTGATTGAAACCAATTTCTTCCATTTGCTGATTGTTGAGTCCAAAAACAGATGATGGAAGTAAATTAGGAACCATATGTATTCCTCTTAATTTTGAATGGGATTTGAGCACTTCAGTTGGATTTCTGTAAAGCAGTACAAAAGGCAAATCAGGAAAAACGGATCTCAATTCTTCGGCTTCAAATATGTGCCAGGAATCCAGTTTTATGATTAAATTCTTTTCATCCGGAAATCTTTTTTGTCCCAATAAAGCGATTATGGCTTTCAAAAGAATTCTTTTTTTATCAAGATCAAAAAGTTCACTTCTTAAAATCTCATCTATAATCGGAGCTTCAGAAACTACTATATTTTGCGAAGAAACGGCTAAAGATTGCGCCAGCATTGTAGAACCGCAGCGCGAAACATGAAATACAAATGCTTTTAATTCGGCTGAATCTAATTGTTTAGCCCAATCAATAAGATTTTCGGCGGTACTTAAAAATTTAAACTTTTTTAAATTGGTCGAATGTCTTTTGCACTTTTGCAATGTTTCCTCAAAAAACGGATCCAGATATCTGTTGTTTCCCAAATAAATCCATTCAAAAAATACTTCTCCGCCTTGTTCAATTATTTTATTTGGAATCCAATGTAAAAGCGGATGCGCAGTATTTTTCAAATTTAAAAATTCATCTGCCTGCAAAATTGCCGGATTTGATAAACAATCCAAAACAAAAGAATATAGTTTTTCTGTTGAAACTGATTCTGATTCTATGTCGGTTTTTAAAATCAAATCTGCTTTTGAAGGAATTTCAAAAACATCGCTGATTCCAGTAAAATTTGGAATTTTATTACTATCGTGGTCTGGAAGAAGTGCTTTTTTATACAATCCTTTTGGATCTCTTTTTATCAGGTTTTCTATCGCACAATCCAGAAAAACCGTTTTGACAAATTTATGCTGACTCAATTTATTTCTTAAATCTTCGTACGGATTGATCACCGACATCAAAACAATAATATCGGTTTGTATAAACTCTTTACTTAAATTAAAAAGTCTTCTGATATTTTCATTTCGGTCTTCTTTTGAAAATCCAAGATCTTTGCAAAGTGTTTTTCTGTAAATATCGCCGTCTACGATTTCGACTCTGTGCCCTCTTTCTGAGAGCAAACGCGCCACGTTTTTTGCCAATGTAGTTTTACCCGAACCCGAAAACCCTGTAAATTGTATTAAAACCATTTTTACGTTTAAAAACAAAGCAATATAAATCAGCGCTTTGAGGATTATTTATAGTAAAAATACTAAAAAAAGAAAACGAAAGATTTAATCGGGTAGCAAACTATCAATTTTTATTGTAATAAGAAAAAGAATCTAGTGATTATTTTCAAACAAAGAGAGAAAGCCATTTATTTCCTTAATATCTGTGAGAAACGCTATTCCAGTCATTTTTTTTCTCATTGTATCTTCAAAGGTTTTGAC
>SEBM01000856.1 GCA_004296145.1 Flavobacterium sp. | reverse complement strand
TTAATTCTGATGTAACCTTTTTCCCGCTTTAATTGAGCGGTTATATCAGCAGGAACATCAACTGCCCAATTGATTCCTATTTTATAGATTTTTGCTTCAAAATAGTGTTTCATTGTTAAGTTAAGTTGTTAATGGCCTTTTTAATTCTAGATTTGGTAAATTTTATTTCAAAAAATATCAATAATGAATATAGACTAAGAACAGCCAAGATTGTAGGAATAACTCCATAGTTTTGATTTTTGGAAAATGCAGAGAATGTACATACAATGAACAAAAAAACTAATAAACACAATAATACAGTTGCAGTAAACGATAATCTTACTTCATAATAGTTGCACTCATCACTTTTTGGTAGGTTAAAAATTAATTTGGGCAAAACTCTTTCAAATGAAGTTCTGATTCTGGTAAATTGTAAGTTATTTTTTCCTTCATAACCTAAGAAATATTTAGATAACCCAAAATCAGAAGTAGAGGATTTAAAATCTAAAAAATCTGTCCTTTTGGAGCTAAATTTTCTTATTGCTTTTTCGAATTGTTGTTTGTCTACACCTTTTTCTAAAGTGAATGTTTGGAAATAAATCATTGTGATATTGTAGTTTTGACTTCAAACTTTGTTATCTAAACCCGACAGGAACGAAAATCCTTTTGCCAAGCCCTTAAGGGGATTTAGGGGTAAAAGATTGTAGTGTATGGCGGGACTTTCCTGCGGTTTGAAGTGCTGACCTTGTTTTTCTAAAATTAACCGCGAAGACACAAGGAACGCAAAGTTAACATTGTACTTTATAGCTTTTCTAAGCGGTGAGTAATATTATCCCAATACGTGATATGCCAAAACATTTTGCACCTCATACACATTAACAGATTTATTAAATTTCTTTTTGATGCTTGGTGTCGTTTCGCTCGAAATCCATATTTTTAATTCAGCTTCCAAATCGAATGTTCCTGCAGTTTCTACGCTAAATTTAGAAATGCTTTTATATGTTACTGATAAATATTCTGTTTTACTTCCTGTTAAACCTTGCACATCTATAAGTATTAAACGCTTATTGGTGAAAATAAAGGTGTCTCTAATTAATTTAAAGCCAAGTTCAATTTCTTCTCCATTTATTAACAACTGACCATAATTCTTTTGTAATTCTTCTTGGCTAACTGCTCCAGCATTGCCCATTAACGATGAAAATAATCCCATTCTTTCTATTTGAATTTTGTTTAATATCTTTTATTTAGTCTTTGAGCTATAAACCCATCCATTGCATGCTCAACTCCCAAAATATCTTTAGAGGTAATAGCTGAGCCAATTACATGATTACCAGCATTTGGTATGGCAATTTTTTGTTTTAAAGGTGAAGGTGT
>SEBM01000855.1 GCA_004296145.1 Flavobacterium sp. | reverse complement strand
CAATCAACTCTTTAGAGAGTTGAACGGATATTTTTTACATGAAAGATCACATGGAAATGAAGGAATTAAAGAGTTTTTCTTTAGTAAATTTGGAACATTGGATTCTCAAAAAATTTCAATGTTACTACTTTTTATTGCAAAAAAAAAGGAACCCAAGAGGACAGCTTCATGTTTCTGTGGTAGTGAAAAAAAGTATCGTAAGTGCCATCGTACTATCTTTAAGGAATTTAGCATATTGGAGCCCAGACAATTGTTATTATATTCAGCCCTAATGCATACTACTTAAATATTTCTATTTAATATTCGCCATTTTCTCTATTTCTTAGTTAGTATCATTTTTGTGAGATTTAATTTTTATCCATTTTAGTGGATTATGTATTATCAATGGCGCTTAAGAGAATGCACAAACTTCCAATTTTTCACTTAAACAACATTTCGCCAAACCCTTTGTAACAGCAGATTATTATTCCGGTTGGTTTCCGTATTCTTGAAGCTTTATATGTGGAAGATTCCCTAATTTATATTTTTTTGATTTAATTTGATTTATCACATCTTCTCTACTAATTCCGAAAAGATTCGAGATATAATGAAAATGTGGTTGTCCATCTTCCCAATTTTCTTTTCCGTCAATACTATCATATGTGATAAAAAAGCAGTGCCATATATCTCCCTTTTCAATAAGTTTTGCGATTTTTACAGTTCTTTGTTCTAGCGCCATTTTAAGCTCTCCATCTGTCAATTCTGTTTCACCTAATTTTGTGAATTTACCATCTGCATTTTTCATATACGCTAGTGGTAATTTTTTTTCCTCAATTGCAGTTGTTTGGAATTCCGAAGAGTATTGACTTATTGTATATCCTTGATTGCCTGCAAAAAATAAAAATGCCATTAGGATATCTGGAGTCAGAACCATTCCATTTAAAATTTTTGTTTGTTCTTTTTTTCTAGTTGTTTGTAGTAAGTCTTTTAATTCTTCTGGAATTATAATATTGTCAAAACCGGAAATATATTCTTTACATTTTTCAGAAGTTTCTAATAAAGCTTTCTTACCTTCTTCAGTTGTTTTTTTTCTACCAGTCGCTTCCTCAGGAAAGGTAAGCATTATTCCTTTCATCAAGCATGCCTCATAATAATGTTGTTGAGGGTAAACATTTTCAAAATCCTCACCTCCAAATATTAGCAGTTTTTCACCTGTTTTTTTGTTTATTATTTCTTGGATTCTCATTTTTATAAACTTGCAGCTAACTTTAGATTTATATATTGTGTCAATCTGATCTACATAACTTCGTAAAGCTATTTATATTACTTATGAAAATTTATTATGATGGTTTTATTTTAGAAAAAACAGTTTATATA
>SEBM01000240.1 GCA_004296145.1 Flavobacterium sp. | reverse complement strand
TTTTCTAATATCCAAAATAGACAATACGAAGTACTTAGAGCATTCCGGAATAATTATATAAAAGAATGTGACTACTTTCCTTTTACAAGAACATTCAAACATGAGAAGTATGGTAGAGTCTATACTTTCGATTGGGATATAAAAAAATTAGATATTGATGATTTTAATCAAAATTTAACTTTAGCAGAACTTAAAGCAAATCCTCCTAAAATTAGTATTGAAGTTACTATAAAAAAGGGAAGTTATGAAAGTGAAGATGATTTGGTAACAGTTGCAAATTGGTTGACAAAATTAGATTCTGATTACGAGGCTACTTTAACATATGAGTTCTTTTTACCTGAAAAACAGGTAATTAATTATAGAAACAGATTATCTGAAATTCCTGATGATTCAAATGATGCAATTTTCAGCTGTTGGAAGACTATAAAACATGATTTTTTAAGGTTCTATACATATAAAATTTGGGGAGGTGATATACTTGGTCAAAACATAGCTGATTCAGAGTCACTCAATAAGTTTGACTTTCAATTTTTAGATGCTATTAGAGATGTTGAAAGAGATATGTTGACGGGAAAGAATACTCTTTTAAGAGAAATTTTTGATTTTTTTATGGATTATGATATTAAAATTGATGCAGGAAAAGATTCTGTGCAAAGACATAGTGAAATTAAGATAAGAAAAGTTGATTTCTCCCAAAAAGCGAAAATTTTAGTTGATGAGTTACATACTAGAATTGCATCGGGTAAAACTGAAATTTTATCTTATGCGCATGATACAGGAGCCTCTTTTAATAATGCTAAGCCAAATTTTGAAGGAATTATTTCAGAAATGGAAATGTATAATGTGCTAAAACTAATTGTTGAGTATGAAAGTGGTATAAAAATACCTGCTACACACAATGGTTTAGGATATAATAATTTAATATATATGTCTCTCTTGCTTGCTAAAATGCAGGTTAATGCAGATGCTGATTACTTAGACAATAATGCGAAGGTTTTTTCTACACTTGCGATAGAGGAGCCAGAAGCTCATTTACATCCAGCAATGCAATATAAGTTTCTGAAATTTTTAAATGAAAATAAAAAAAAGAGAAAGGTTAGACAAATATTCGTGACTAGCCACTCAACAAATATAACGTCTGCTGTAAATTTAGATGAAATAATTTGTTTGCATAATGATAATGGTCTAACAAAAGTAGGCTATCCGTCTAGAACTTTTGTTGACGGAACAGGAGCTATACAAGTAAATAGTAAAAAATATGTTGAAAGATTTCTTGATGCAACAAAATCAGATATGTTATTTGCTCAAAAAGTTTTATTTGTAGAAGGGCTTGCAGAGCAAGTTTTAATGTCAATTTTTGCACAGTATCTTAACAAATCATTAGAAGATAATCATGTTGCAACTATTAATGTAGGTGGAAGATATTTTGAGCATTTTTTATATCTCTTTGATACCCAAAAAGAATTTACAATTTCAAAACAAATTATCTGTCTAACTGATAGAGACCCTCAAAGAAAAGACATAACAGCAGCTCGAGCTCGATTTAATAAATGTTATCCATTTGAATATGATGGCGACACCTCAATTTACGAGTATCAAAAGAATAGTTTTGACAGTTTGTATAATGAAGGAAATCACCCGAACATAACCTTCTATTCACAAAATGACACATTTGGTAAAACTTTAGAATATGAAATTGCCTACCTAAACGCAGGTTCAAGTTTAATCTTAACTGATTCAATTGACAACAAAGATGAAGTTGAAGAATTGTTTAATTTATATAATGAACCAACTTCTACAATTGCAGAATTCATTGTTGAATTGAGGAAAAGTGCAGAAAATGACAGAATTATAGACAGCATTAATAATTCAACTCTTCCTGACGATGAAAAGAAGAGGTCAATTATTGCCTCTCGCTATCTTAATTCAGTTGGAAAGGGTGAAAATGCTTTAGACCTCGCAATTAAATTGAAAACTAATCTTGAGAAAAGAGGAACTCCAGAATATCAAGATTTTATAGTTCCTGAATATATTGTTAACGCAATTAATAAGTTATGTCCGTAATAGAAATTAATTCAGATACAATATTAGCTGATATTGATAAACATTTTAAAGTATCAGCAGGTCCAGGGGCAGGAAAAACACATTGGATTGTTAACCATATAAATAATATTATTTCTAATTCCGATAAACTTGGCAAGACAAGAAAAGTTCTTTGCATAACTTATACAAATATTGCGACAGAAACAATATCAAAAAGGCTAGGCAACTCCTCTGAACAAGTTGAAATTTTAACTATTCATAGTTTTCTTTATAAGCACATAGTGAAACCATATGCATCATTTATTGCAGGTGATTTTGATTTAAACTTTTCTCAAATTGATGGACATGATGATATAATCTTATCAAACTATAGCTTCCTTGATGATTGGAAAACTAGGACAAATCAAAGAAGAATTAGAGATGATAAAACAATAATTAAGGCATTTCATAATTTGAAATGGAAATTTAATAGCGAGGGAGAGTTAGTTGTTAAGACAGACTATCCGTTTTCGGTTGAAGGATATGCAATAAGAAATGACTCGTACAGGGAATATAAAAAAATGACTTGGGAAAGAGGCATCATTCATCATGATGATGTTTTATTTTTTAGTTATCAAATAATTAAGAAATTTCCATATGTGTCAAATATTATCTCAGCAAAATTTCCATATATTCTTGTTGACGAATTCCAAGATAGTAATCCCATACAAGTAAAAGCACTAAGAGAGTTTGCTAATTCATCAACCGTTGGAATTATTGGAGACATTGCTCAATCCATTTATGGATTTCAGGGAGCAGACTCCGAACAATTCAATTCTTTCAATCTTACATCACAGCAACTTTACACACTGAGACAAAATAGGAGGAGTTCGAATGACATTATAGATTTTTTAAACTTGTTGAGAACTGACATTTCTCAACAATATCACAGAAATATAATTGATTCCAAACCGACATTATATGTTGGCGATATGGTAACTGCACTTCAACATAGTAGACATGATTGTGGTGGTGAGGTTATTACATTATCTCGAGAAAATATAACCTCAAATGCTTTAAAAGCAGAATTAAATGGTACTGGTATAGATAAAACCTTATTAGAAGAATTAAGATTTAAAGATTCAAATAAAGAAAGAGCTACTTTAATATATGCATGTATTAAAGCTATTGCTTTAACTAGGGAATTAAAATTCAAAGATGCGTTAAAGGTCTTAGAAAAGCAATTTAATTACAGAACAGATAAAATTAAAGGGAGAAAAAAGGCAATAAAATACATTTTAATCCTGATGGAATACTATGAGACATACAATACCTATACTTTACTCGAATTTTCTTCATTTATTAAAGAAAAGATTGACACTTCAATATCAAGAGTATCATCCGGTGCAGTAAAGACACATTATGAAAATCATACTTTTCAACAATTATATTTATGTGTTAATATTCCTGAAGACCAAAGCTTCCATAAAACTATTCATAAGGCAAAAGGAGATGAATTTGATAATGTTTTATTAATATTGCCAGATGAAAATGACCTCAATTTTATAACTGAATCAAATTTACAGGATAATGAGGAACATAGAATAAGGTATGTTGCAGTAAGTAGGGCAAGGGACAAATTATTTATAAATGTACCAACCTTAAGCAGTAGTTTAGAAACACATCTATCAACAAATTTCAATTTCAATGTTATAAGACTTTAGAGATACTAAAATTACGGGGTAGATATTATTTTTCTACCTCGTAACTGTATAAAATTGCTATTAAGTGTTAATATTTTGGAATAAATTAAAATAATTCACTTAGAATCTTTAACTAACATATCTAACAGTAATCAAGTGTGCATCATAATAGTCTTACTACACACTAAAATTGTAATGTAATATTGTTATCCTTTGTTAGTTCTATTTGTTTTTCAATTTTTTTGGAGGTAACAAAATTTTCTTTCAGCCATTTCTGTATATCCTGACTATCCTTCAGCTCTAAATTATGATTTTTTTCTTCTAACCATTTACTAGGTTCAGTGAAAAATGTATTGGTTATTAACATTCCCGCGTTAAAAAAGTTAACCAAATTCATTGCGCCTACAAAATCACGAACTTCACCTGCTGTTACCTTCTTTGCAGTGTTTATCTTGTATTTGATTTGGATTGCTATAATAATATTAACAATATCCTTTTTATACGCTATCACATCTATTCCTCCATCAGCTTTATTTGTTTTTCCTGATTTTTCAATACCGTAACCATTATTTTTCAGCATAGTGATAACTAAATTTTCAAAATTATCAGGAGTTATTTTATCTAAATTTTTGAAATCTTTTCTAATCCATTTTATTATATCATAAGTAGGGTCGGTCAGAAGTATGTTGATATCATGTTTATCATCATTTTCGCCAAACAGAAATTCTATCGCTTCCTCTTCAAGTATAGTGTTAGGATTTGCATCAATCTTGAAATTGTTTTCTTCTAACAGAGCTACGACTCTTGACATAGACATATTCAGTTCTTTAACAACTTTATTAAGTCTCATTTTCTTTGGCAAATTTACATTGCTAGAAATACTTTTATGATTCAAACTAATCTTGACAGGCTTTTGCTTTTTTCTTTCGATTGCCTCTAAATGTTTTATATGTTTTCGTTTTGCTTTCTCTTTTTTTGTAAACTTTTTCCTCATTAGTTTATTTTGCATAAAGATAACAAATTGAAATATCAAGTTTAATACTATAAAGCAGGAAATTAATTTCCCGCTTTTTTATTCATCTCTCCGGCATCTATACAATGCCCGTAAACTAACTGTCTAATAATTCTTCAAACTTAATATCCATAAGGTCTAACAGTATGTTTTTATGTTCCAATAATTTATTTTTTTCAAAATAAGAATAGACTTTATTTGATTCCAATTTGAACTTATCTTTGTCTAACTCTGCCCAAAATTTAGCTGAGCAATATTTGTAAAGTTTTGTTTTTTTATAGTTTGTAAAGTTTCTATTTTCAATATTATCAACGCACATCAATTTAGATTTAACAAGAGTAATAAGTTTATCATAAAGAAATTGTAGATTATCTCTATTTTCCAAATCACTAAGTACATAAATCCCATTTTTATTAAAGTCTCTCTTATCTAAAAATTTAATTTCAATTCTTAAAATACTTTCAAGATTTTTGCACTGTTGCCGACCTTTATTATAAATTTTCAATCTGAAATTACCCTTTTCAAATTCTTTATAAACCTGCTCTTCAGTGGGTTGTGGGAATTTAGAAACTTCACTAAAATCATAAAGAATACACTCATGTAAGATGAATTGGTCTATATCAAAAGGCACTTTAAGATTTAATCCAAATTCTAATCCTTGCGAAAGATATAATTTATCAGAGTGAAATTTGATTCTATCTTCTAAGAAATCAATCGAATTAACAAGATTTGAATGCTTAAAATCATTATAATTCCCATCAATTCCATAAACTGCTTTATTATAGAATCGATGTATAGAATTATGAATATAAGCCTCTTTATTAGTGATTTTAAGTTCCATGTTTTCAAAATTCGTTTTATACGTTTCATATAAAACCGTTTCACTCTCTTTTTTATCAAACCTTTTATAATTAATTTTGTCAAGCACGTAATTTTCTGTCATTAAATTCAAAATTTCATTTTTATCAGGGAAATATGCTTTTATGTAGTCTATCATTTCAGTAAGAATTAAGATTAAACATATTTTTTACTGACAAAATCACGATTTACTTCAGCGTTAATCATCGAAATTGACTTATACTGTATGCCTGATTTAATTTCTCTTAACAAGTCACTTCTTAATACAAGAAATTTGTTTGAAAAATTAGGTTTATAAGCAGGAATTAATCCTAAATTAATTTTCTCTCTTACTACCCTTTCATTCATTCCAAGAAGTTCAGCAACTTCTTTAGTCGTCAAAATGTCTTTAGCTTTGGATAAATGGCTAAATATTTCAAATCTATTTATATACACGGAAAACAATTTGTTTACTGCTTTCTGTACCAATTTTTCGAATATTGAATCGAAATCTTCGTTATGGCTGGATTTTGCCGTCATGATTTTGTTCGTCATGCAACAACCCCATCAATAATTTAGCAATCGTGCCAAAAACAAAAAAACTCCTATGTTGTAATAGGAGTTTTAATATATTGTTATTCAATATCTTACGATTTACAATAAAGTCAAGTATGAGTAATCAAACCAAATATTATGGGAAAAATGAAAAAAAATGAAAAAAAATTAATAGGTCAGAGTGATTTAAGCATTTATCATTTTAAGCATTTTAAATACTTCTGTTAATTCTTCAATTAAAGCTACTTTAGTTGATTTTTTTTTGTCTCTAAGTTCTTCACTTGAGATTTCAGAATCTTTTTGAAGTACAAATAGTCAGAGAGAATTTTCCAATGTTTTCCTTCAGTATTTTGAACTATTGTATCTTCTTCCATTATTTTATAAAAGGTAAATAA
>SEBM01000854.1 GCA_004296145.1 Flavobacterium sp. | reverse complement strand
TTCATTTGAAGCAATTCATCCAGTATTAACTTAAAAAGCTGAAGTAATGATTTTAAGGTTGTAATATCATTAATTTCACCGTCTATAAAATAAGATAACTCAAATTCTCCTTTGGGAAGTTCATCTTCCCAAATCCCTTTTTTATTTGAAATTTGAATATTAGTGCTTTTTTGAGATTCAATTAAATTCCTGATTTCTTTATTTTGAAGTAAAGTTTTTAATTTGAATTCATTGTTGCTCTTGATTGTAAAAGCTTTATCAAAATCAGAATAACCAATTTCTATATCTTGTGCTCCAAAAAACTTTTCAATTTTCCGAACCACTCCTTCATTATAAATTTCAAACTTAAAATTATCAGTCAAAAGAACAGGAGCTACAACACGAGTCATTTTGGTGCTGTATTTCCCAGACCATAAAGTATAGTTGTCAAAAATAATTTTCCAATTTTTATACTCAATTGTTGTAGAATCAGAAATCCAGGAATAATCTTCGGTGAAAGTTCCGCCTGTTTCTTCTGCAAGTTTTTTCCAGATATTCATTCTATTTCTTATTATTTAATAAAAAGGACTTTATATATTGAGTCCATTCTAATTTATTCTTGATCAAATAATTTTCGTGCCCGGTATTTTTAAAGACTTTCAAAATTTTAGAACCTTTTAGATTTGTATAAATTTCATTAATTTCTCTTCTGCTGACACTTTTGTCTTTTTCTCCATAAAGCAACAAAACCGGACATTTTATATTTTTTGCATATTCGCTTGGATTATGCCCAAATCCCCAAAAACCATTTTGAAGACCGCCCCAAAAAAGCAAAATTCCTGCCATAGGAAATGTTGGTGCATTCATTTTATTAAATCTTGCACATACAGTTTCATACATAGAACCAAAAGGACATTCAATAATAATTGCTTTTGGTTGTATTTTAAAGTCGTTTATACATTTCATTATGGCTACAGCTCCCATTGAAGTGCCAAATAAATAAATATTTTTTTCTCCTGTTTGGGATAAATAGTCGAATGCCGTTTTAACCTCATTGGCTTCTTTATAACCAATAGTAGTTTGATTTCCTTCAGAATTTCCACTTCCCATAAAATCTACAAGCATAGTGTTATAACCTAATTTTTGAAATTCATTTGATTTATCCAGCATTGATGATTTCTCTGAACCATAACCATGAAATAGGATAACAGTTCCTTTTGCATATTTGTTTTTAATAAGCCAACATTCAATCTGTTTATTACTTTTAAGTCTTAACGTTTGATATTTTTGAGTTGGAAATTTTGTATTTCTGGGTTTAGAATTATTAACACCAAAAATTAAAGTTTGAATTTTTTCAATAGAAGATAATTTTTCGGGA
>SEBM01000239.1 GCA_004296145.1 Flavobacterium sp. | reverse complement strand
ATTCAAGATATTATAGTAAAGTGATAAGTTGATAGTTATAAATTTTAAATATTTTGTTAATTGTTAAATTTCAGAGCTTTAATTTATTTAGTTTTGATTCTGTAAAACAAATTTATATACCTATGAAAAAACTTTTTGTTGCCGGACTAGCAATTTTTAGTGCTTTGAATATAGTTGCACAAAACAAAGATCAAATAAAGTTTACTGCTAAAATAGAGAATAGAAATAGTGACACTTTGGTTATTGTAGGGAGAAATGGTTTTAAGCAAATAATTCCGATTGACAAAAAGGAAAACTTTGCAGCTTCATTTGATGCGCCAAAAGGATTTTATCAATTTTCTGACGGAACTGAATCTTCTATGTTATACCTGAAACCAAGTGCAGAGATAAATTTGACAATGAATGCCAAACAATTTGATGAAACAATAGTTTACACTGGCAAAGGTGTTGAAGAGAGTAATTTTTTGGCACAACAGGCTTTAAGAAATGAAAAATTAGAGAGTGCTTTTTCTAAAGAACAAGCTGAATTTAATGCTCTGTTAGCAGCTAAGGAAAAGGCAGATGCTGAAAGTTTAGAGAAAGGGACTTTTGATCCGGAATTTAAAACTGCCATGAAAAGTAATTTTGAACATTTTCACCAATTTTCAGTTGAAAATTATGAAAGAGCAGCAAAGGCAAATAAAATGACAGGTAAACCTTCGCCTGATTTTGATTATGAAAATTATAAAGGAGGAAAAACAAAACTTTCAGATTTAAAAGGAAAATATGTTTACATAGATCTTTGGGCTACATGGTGTGCGCCTTGCAGAGCCGAAATTCCATTTCTTCAAAAAATTGAAGAGAAATATCACGGAAAGAATATTGAGTTTGTGAGCATTTCGATTGATAAACTAAAAGATAACGATAAGTGGAAAAAATTTGTAGCTGATAAAAATCTTGGCGGTATACAATTGTTTGCTGATAAAGATTGGGAATCTAAATTTGTGACTGATTATGGTGTAATGGGTATTCCGAGGTTTATTTTAATAGATCCTAAAGGGAATATTGTTAACTCAGATGCTTTCAGACCATCAGATCCTGCACTTGAAAATCAGTTAAATACATTATTGAACTAAAATATTTACGAAATTTATAACGTTATAGTAAATTTGTGTTTTTTATAAAAACCCAGTAAAACCAGTGCTTCAGCACTGGTTTTTTTATAATATGTTATTTTCCAATGTTAAGTTTTCATTCAATGTTACTAAATTGTTAAGTAAAAGTTTTTTTAATGTAAACATTTAATTATATTTGATAACAATTTGATAACATTAAAACCTACAAGATATGAAAAAGTGTGTGATTTTAGTTGCAATGATGTTCTCTGGGATTTTAGTTGCACAAGAGGTAAAACCTGAATTAGAAGCTGTTGGAAACAAAGTAAAAGCTACTTATTATTATGAAAATGGAAATGTTCAGCAGGAAGGTTTTTTTAAGGATGGTAAATTAGACGGTGTTTGGGTATCATATGATGAAAAAGGAAATAAAGTTGCGGTAGGAGAATACACAGACGGAATGAAAACTGGAAAATGGGTGTTTTTTAATGAAAAAAACCTATGCGAAGTTGCTTATGAAAACAGCAAAGTTACTTCAGTTAAAAACTTACAAAAAAATGCTTTGGCAAACAGAAACTAAAATGTTTCGAAAAAAATAAAGGACCGCTTATATAGCGGTTTTTTTATGCCTTATTTTTTCTGATCAAGAACACTGAGAATTGATTAGAAATAAAAAAACCCGGAAATAATTTCCGGGTCATTATATATGTATTGATGTAAAAAACTATTCGCTTTTTACTTTTTTTAATTTAAATGAAATATATAAAGTAATTGATGCAAGTACAATCCAGAAGATATCAATAACAAAAACCTGAGTCTGATTGTTTGCAAAAGTTTTCCAAAACCAGTTTCCTGAATAAATACCATTTGCAATTGGAATTAGAAAACCTAAAATACTTCCTGTAATCAAACACCACTTATTTGTAAAGTTGATATCTCTTTTTAAAAGGAAAAAGACAATTAGTATCAGCCAGCTCAAGAAATAAACAGTATAAATACCGGATTGATTTAAAGGATGAAATACTTTGGTTGAGATAAATGCCAAAGCCGTAACCGGATACATACTTAAACAGATTGCCAGATAAATGCGGACAACAGCATTATTGAAACGGCGTTTTTTCTCAGGCATATTTTTCTTGTCTCTGGCAACAAGCCAAATCATAACTCCGGAAATAATCACAAAACAGGTTATAATACCCAGAACAAAACTGATTATTTTTAGAGCATATCCGCCGTAATCGCCGTAGTGAATTCTATACAAAACATTCTTTACAACGTCAAGGTAATTATTCTCTGTAACCGGGTTTTTCTTAGCGACAATTTTTCCGTCTGCCACTTTATACATTATTTTTCCAACTGCAGTAAACTTTTTATCGTATGGCATTTCGCCTTCTACAAGAACGTGCATATTGGCATCTCCGTAATTTTGGATTTGTACGCTGGTAATCTCAAAATCTTTCCAGGTATTTTTCGTTTTTGCAACGAATTCATTTATGCTGAAAGGATTAGCTATTTTTGTATTTTCGAATTTATATTCAGGATTATTGTATTCTAATTCATCGTATAATTTGTTTTGATCTCCTTTGTACAAAGCCATAACACTTGGTGCAACAATTACAAGTTTGATCATGAAAAATGCACCGGTAACAGCATATACAAACTGAAAAGGCAAACCGATCATTCCTAATGCAGTATGTGCATCAGTCCATAAGGTTTTTAATTTTTCTTTTGGTCTGAAGATGTAAAAGTTAGAAACAATTTTATTCCAATGCAACAAAACGCCGGTTACTATAGCGAATAAGAAAAATAAAGCAATAAAACCAGAAAGATAATATCCAATCGGATACGGAATCTGAGCTAAAAAGTGGAGTCTGTATAAAAATTCGCCTAAAGAATAAGATTCTTCATAAGTCTCTGTTTTAAAATTTTCGGTATCTAAATAAAAAAACTGACTTTCTTTTTGTTTGGCTGGGGCCAAAGTATCTTTGGTTCCTTCCATGTAAACATTTACACGTCGCTCATTACTGGCTTTAGAAATCGAAATATTTCTTCCTGCCAAAACATGTTTTGTGTTTAATGTATTTAGGGCTGCATCATAGTTCAATTGAATCTCTTTATTAAGAGAAACAGATTCTCCGCGTTCCCAATTGATAATTTCGTCTCTAAAAAAAGAAAAAGATCCTGCAAAGAAAATAACAAACAATACAACGCTTATTACAATACCACTTACAGTATGCGTGTGAAAATAGATATTATAGTTTCTGTTATTCATGGATTATTTTGTAATAGGATTATAAGTTTGTCCGAGATAGATGATGCCACAAAAAATAAGTGTCAGCAATATATAAATTCCCCAGATTTTCCATCCGCTTTTTGCTAAAAAAGCCACAACCATTAAGGCTACCCAAAGAATGAATCCGCTAAAAGCCATTGTCATTAGAACATTTGCACGATTTAACCATGAGGCCAGTGCAAGATGAAAACTCACAGAAACGAAATAGCCACCAAGAATAGCGGCTGTAATTTTGGCAAAACGCTGCCATTTTGATTGCGTTAAATATTTAGGATTTGCAGGCATATTCTAATGGTAATAAAATTCTAATAATCCGGCTAAAATAAAAATGACCAGTACAGATTTACTATTTATAACTTTTAAAGGTGTCAAGATAATAATTAAACTTCCAATTGTCATTAACTGAATAAAAAACAGTAATGTTCCCGAACCCAATGCATTAGTAAACAACCAGAACGAATAAGCTAAAAGAAGAAAAACTAATCCTGTAATTTTGGTTTGTTTAGGATTATTGTTCATCCATTTTTCAAAACCATAATCATAAGACAGAACAGCTCTTTTTGAAGTATAATAAAAAAGATAAAAAGAGATAAAAACGAAAAGACTGGCGATTGTTATCATGATTTTATAATTTTAAAACGGTATCTTTCTAATTAATAAAAAGATACCGTTATATTATTAGTATTAGAATCTGTATGAGAAACTTGCTGCAATTGCTCTTGGATCTTTAGGATGTACGGTTGACCAACCATCATAAATCTCTTTGTTAGCAATATTGTTTAATTTAACTGTGATAGTAAATTTTTCAGCACTATAAAATAAAGATGAGTTTAGAACTGTATACTCAGGAATTGTAAATGTTCCTGCAGTTGTTCTGTTCATGATCATGTTGTCTCCAACATAATTTCCTCCAAAACCTAAACCAAATCCTCTTAATAAACCGTTTGTGAATTTGTAACTTGCCCAAAGGTTAGCCAGGTTTCTTGGTCCTGCATTTTCAGATCTGTGTCCTACGAAATCAGGATCTCCTTTTTTTAATACAGCGTCATTATAGCTATATCCGAAAACAATGTTTAAACCATTAATTGGATTTGCAACGAATTCTGCTTCAAAACCTTTGTTTTTCTGAGCACCATCTTGGAATGTCTTCTGATCGTTTGGTAGTTCAGCATCTGGATCTGCAGGATCTATGTAAGGTGTTTCTACTACATAAACCTGATCTGAAACCTTAATATCATAATAACTAAAAGTAGCGTAAATTTTATCTTTAAAAAGATTCAATTTCGTTCCTACTTCAATTTGATCAGCATGTTCAGGATTGAATGTTAATGGTGTTGCTACTCCTGCAGTACGGTTTTGACCCGGAGCAACGTTAACGAATCCGTTCATGTAATTTGCAAAAATCGAAACTTTATCTAAAATTGGCTGGTATACTAATCCAAATTTTGGAGAAAAACCAGTTTGATTATATCCATCATTTTTAGCATTCATAAAACGGTCAGCACGCAAACTCAACATTGCAGATAAGCCAGGAGTAAAGTTGATTACATCAGAAACATAAGCACTATAAGTTTCTTGTTTTGTGCTACTGTTATTTCTTGGGCTATTTCCAATTATGGCATCAGATCCAGCTTTTGTTAAATTTCCTGTATCGCCATTTGTAGGTCCAAAAATGTTATTAAAAGATTGTAAATCATCTCCAATATAGATATAACCATTTCCAAAATATCCTGTGCTACGATCAGAAGCAGTTCTCTTGAAATAATCAAAACCTACAACGATTCTGTTTCTAATGCTTCCAATTTTAAAGTCACCATTAAAATTTTGTTGAATATCAGTTGTTATATTTTGATTGTCCTGATCTGTAAAAAAACGTGCTAAAACAATTCCTTCTTTGATTGAAGCGAAATTCTTGTTGCTAGTGCCCTCATATAAGTAAGTATAATTTCCTCTTGATCTTGCCGAGCTATTAGCAAATACAGTTTGCGAAGTCCATTGGTCAGAAAATTTATAATTCATCTGAGCCTGAATATTATAAGAAGGAGTTTTCATAGTTAGTTCATTACTAGTGTAAGAACGATTATTATCATATTTCAACTCATTAATATTATGAACTCTTAATGGAGTACCTCTGTCTAAAAACAACATTGTAGGGTTTGTAGATTCATTGCTCATGAACTCAGTATTAACTAAGAATGATAATTTATCGTTTACTTCATAAGATAATGAAGGTGCTACGAAAAATGACTCTCTGAAACCAGCATCCTGAAAACTATTTTGTTTGTTAAAAGCTGAATTTATTCTAAAGTTTAAAGTTTTTTTCTCGTTAAGAGGCGTATTTAAATCTACAGTTGCGCGATTTAAACCATAACTTCCTACCGTATAATTTACTTCACCTCCAAATGATTTGTAAGGTCTCTTTGTAGTAGTATTGATTAATCCACCATAAGAGATTAAGCTGCTTCCGAACAAAGTTCCAGAAGGACCTCTAATGATTTCAATTCTGTCAATATTTGCAGGATCTAAACTTCCGTTTGTTAAACCTGGCAATCCATTTACCATTGTAGGTTGAACAGGAAATCCTCTTAATGAATAATAAGCAGCTCCATCACCCGCACGACCTGTTGCAGCCCAAAGTGGTGTAATACCAGATGCATTTTTTAAAGCATCATCAAAATTAGTAACTACTTGTTCTTTTAATAGTTCACCTGTAATAGTAGTATACGATTGTGGGTTTTCTAAGTTTTTAAGAGGCAATCTTGAAACTTGTTTAGTGTCTTTACGTGCAAAATGATTTTTTTTACCATTTACAACAACTTCTGTTAAGTCTTCTAAATTGGAATTTATAGTGAAATTTTGAGTCAAATTATCACCTTCTTTTATTGTAATTGATTTCTCTTGTGTAATAAACCCTACAGAAGAAACTTTTAAAGTATAAGTTCCAGGCTTAATGTTTTTTAAAGTATAATTACCGTTCTCATCTGTAGTTGTTCCAGATTTTGTCCCTTTTAAAACAACAGAAATACTTTCTGGAGATTCATTATTGTTTAAAGTAATCTGTCCTTTGATAGTTGCTTTTTCCTGAGACCAGGCTGTTGTGCCTGCTAACAAAATAAAACAGAAATTCAAAAGTAACATTGTAAATTTAGATTTCATTTTTATTT
>SEBM01000853.1 GCA_004296145.1 Flavobacterium sp. | reverse complement strand
AAATAAACCTAAAGCAATGTTTAATGTAATTGAAACTACAGCAACAGCATAAATAAGAAATGGTTTTCCGGTACGCTCTTCATTAGCTTCTTTTGAATACATCGCTAAGATTAATTTGAAATAATATCCAACACTTATGATAGAATTGATAACCGCTGCGATTACCAGAATGATATATCCGGCCTGAATAGTTTGGTTGAATAAAAATAATTTAGCAAAAAATCCTGAAAAGATAGGAATACCGGCCATTGATAATAATGAACCTGTAAGTATAGCTGCCAATAAAGGGTTTGTTTTTCCTAAACCGTGAAAATTAGTAATATCTTCATTATCCTGATTTTTACAAACATATAGAATAACACTAAAAGCAGCAATTCCGGCTAATGCATAAGCAGCAGAATAATATACCAATACTCCTGCAGAAGTTGAAATCGTAAGTAAAGTCATTAACATAAAACCTGCATGAGAGATTCCTGAAAATGCCAACATACGTTTTACGTTTACCTGACGAAGTGCCATAATATTTCCGACAGTCATAGAAGCTATAGAAACAATTACAACAATATTTTCGAAAGTGCTTAAAAGCCCCTGATTATCTAAAGATGGAATTAAGTTTAATTCAGAAATTAATTTATAAAGTGTAGCAATTGCAATTACTTTTGCCAAAGTACTCATCAAAGCTGTTGTTAATGCCGGAGAACCTTCATAAACGTCCGGAGCCCAAAAATGAAAGGGAACTGCTGCTACTTTAAATAACATTCCGATTACCATTAAAACCATTCCGATAGGGAACCAGATTGGTAATTCAGCAGATAGAGAACTTTCACTTATTTCGACAACATCAAAACTTCCCATTGCTCCGTATATCAAGCAGATTCCGAATAAAATGATACCTGATGCAAAAGAACCCATCAGAAAGTATTTCATACCCGCTTCATTGCTTTTTAAGTTCAGTCTTTCGCTTGCAGCAAGTACATATAATGCAATAGACAGAATTTCTATTCCTAAGAAAAACATCGCTAAATTTCCAAAAGAAACCATTGCAACACCTCCGGCTAATAAAAATATTTTTATAGCAATAAAATCTGAGATTTTGGTTTGGTGATTTTCGTAAAAATTATGGCTTAATGCGATAAGGAAAATGGTTATAACTATAAATAATGAAGAGAATACAGTAGAAAATTTACTTACTCTGATCATGTTATTATAATAACTTTCTGCAGCCCCAAATTCTGAAAAATTAAGTGCCAAAACAGCCAAAAGTCCAATAATGGTAAAAGGAACAATGGCTTTTCTTAAATTAAGAATTTCAAATAATAGGCAGAAAATACCCAATCCTGTAATTGCTATTAATGTATTCATT
>SEBM01000852.1 GCA_004296145.1 Flavobacterium sp. | reverse complement strand
GTATTTTTTTATTAAGATACAAAAATGCAAAAATTATTAACCATATAAGAGGTGTGGTTACCTTCACAAATCCTTTACTGCTGGAAATTATTATACAAAACTTAGTAGATAATGCCCTCAAATATAACCTCTCAGAATCTCCCAATGTAAAAATATTTACTGAGCAAAAAGATGAAATGCTTTCGATATATTTTCAGGATAACGGGATCGGGATTGCTACGCAATATGTAGATAAACTTTTTGATCCTTTTAACCGTATTAATGAGATGGAAACTGCTATGGGCAGCGGTTTGGGACTTACCATTACCAAATTGGCGGCCATAAAAATGAATGCGGATATCATGATGGTTTCCGGGGATGATGGGTGTGTTTTCAGACTCAACTTACCGACTAATTTTTAAAATAAATTATTATAGATAATAAAGAATATTTTGTAAGAATGTTGAAAAAGGTTGTAAAGAAAGCGAAATTTTTTACATTGCTTTATTATGTGCGATTGCTCTATATTGGTATCCGTAAAGACAATACAGAAGAGCTAAATACGAAAATTATTTTTGTAAATAGATTACTGATACTGTATTCTTTGAACAAGTGTGTTCTTGGCATTATGTATTTTTCAGTTTCTGCTATTTACAACAGCTGTTTTTGTTTCTTCATGTTAGTTTTTATTCCGGGTATTTTTTTTCTGAGTGCAAGACGAAAATATTTGCTGGTAAAATGTGTGATATTAATGTGTTTGATCTTTTCTGTTTTGATCCAAACTACACTTTTTTTTCATCCTTTTCTTTCCTACTATTACCTTTCAATTATAGTGTCTTCAACGCTGATTTTCAATACTCAAGAAACAAGATATCTCTTCATTATTAATCTAATTTGTGCCACTCTTTTAGTGTTCGAAACTACTTCATTGTCACAGTATTTACCACGTTTATATATTGACAAATATCCGGAAAGAAGCAATTTTATTGTTCTGTACGGTAATATGAGTTTTATATTGGGGAATGTTTTTTTGTATTTATTCAGTATCAATGCGAAAGAAAAAAAAATGATGGCACTTAATAAAAAATTAAAGATTTCCAGGATCAGATTAGAAGAGCAATCGAGTGATCATCTTATGTTTAGCCAGGCGTCGAGTCATTTTTTGAAATCACCAATTTATATTTTTAACACCTTCATCGATAAAATAGAACGTGGTCTCAATGATGACAAATCTTTGGAAGAGCTGGAACATTATTTTACCGTGATCAAACAAAGTATAAATGAGGAAGAAAAGTTTATCAATAATATGTTTGATTATAACAAGATTATCCTCACCAATCCACAAAAAAAGAATATCAATCTTGTACATCTAATTAACGAAAATC
>SEBM01000238.1 GCA_004296145.1 Flavobacterium sp. | reverse complement strand
GTAGGTACGGTAGCTCAGTCGGTAGAGCAATGGACTGAAAATCCATGTGTCGCCGGTTCGATCCCGGCCCATACCACTTTAAAACCTCAGCGCAACGCTGGGGTTTTTTGATTCTAAATCAGTTGTAAAACCCTTTAAAGGCACATATTTCAAATATCTGATAGATTATTGCCATTTGGTTAAAAATCTATTTATTTACTTAAAGATACAAAATTTACATAGGATTATCAAAGTTTTGGCGCATCTGATGGCGCAGATTTTACAGGTTTTGCCCCTCATAAAGACAGAGAAATCTAATCCTAATTGCTCGAATCTCACTAACTCTTTCAACAATTCCCAATATCCAAAACCTAAACTTACCCCTTATATTAAACAATTAATACTTTTTTTGGATACGCTCTAGAATATAGTCCCTCATAAATTGGCAGGAATGCATTTGTTCAATATATTAGGTAAATTTTAAACTATCACAAATGGACGCTGAAAGGAGAATATTTCCAGATTTTAATAAACTAATAGACTATTTCAATTATACACCAGAACAAATTGAACATCTTAATAAAAATGGAATTGTAGTTGAGTCGGAGCATTATAACAAGGAGTACTATTGGTACATAGCTGATGAGTTCAAGAAATTATGCTTGAAAAGTAGTCTTACTGAACATTATGATAACTTACTTTATTTAGTATTTAAATTTAATGACCATTTAGTAGGCTATTCAGAACTAATTGAGCAAAATTATGAAGATGAAAAAATATCCAAAGAAGTTGCCACATTTCTCTTGGCTTTTAAAACATCTAAACCAAATGACGATTTTCGAATAAGCATAAAAAGTGCACTTGGTACAGCAACAATAAGAAACAATGCTGTCTCAAAATGGATGGCAGAGTTGATTTATAATGCGGTTGAACAAAACAATATTCCTATTGGTATTTTTGGCGAAAAAATAGGATATGATATTTTCGGCGAAGATTTCGCTAAGGGAGTGCCATTGAAAATTGAGAGATTGGAAAACGCTTCTAAATTAAAGAGGCAAAAGCCAAGCGTTATGTTTGATGAATACTTACTTGAGTTTTGCAAATACCTGCGCATCTATCTAGAAAGTCAAACCCATCTGACAAGGAAACCAAACACTAGACTGCCAAGTTTACAGGCAGAGTTCTTCTTTGACCTATTTGTTATACTCGGACATATGACACATAGAAAAACAAGACGTAATGGCATAGATTTAGTTCACGCACTTTTTAAAAACAAATCCTAACAATTAATGTAAAAACCAACGGCATTTTTTTTATAAAATTTACTTTTTTGCAGTACATCGATTTCTGGCACGTGGCATAAATAGTGATCTAGGCAGTACGTAGTCAAAACAACTACGTATTTAAAATGCTTATAAATAATTTAAAGGCTCAATATGAAGCCAACAAAGTTAATGGTAGAAGTGAATTCTGCCCAAGAGAAGGAGTTTACAAATTTCTCTCATTCTACAACGATACCTGCCTAGGTAAACCAGCCTTAATGGCAAAGGTTCAATGGAAGCCAAAACTTTCAGACAACTATTCCGAAGACCTAACATTCACTATTCAAGTTGAATCTCTTAGAAATACAATTGATACGAGGACTTCTTTCGGAGAGCTCGAACCTCTAATAAATAAAGAAATTTTTATTTCTGGAGCGAGATATATTCAGCAGGTAAAATTATTTCTACTAAAGTGGAGGTTTCTTGAGCAAAAACAACAAACAGTTTGTGAATTGCTAAATAAACAACTCCAGGACAACCCAAAATCCATTATCCTAGATAATATGCTCGATTCAGAGGTTTCAGAGTTGGAACTGGCACAACACGATTTTGATTACGACAATGAAATGGGAGATTATTAAGATGGAAGAATTAAATATTAGTAAAAAAAACGATTTAATAAAAATCGAATTACCATTTCCAAAATATTACCCAAGAACAAGCCGGCAGCCAGGTAAGATTCCTTTGGAATTTCCATATTCTGATATCGAAGGTGTTCCAATGCAATACAGATTAGGGTTTTACAGATTCGTTGCCATTTATGAAAGAGTGGTTTGCACTACAAGAACTTTAATTGTTGAGGTAAAATGGAAGTCAACCCAAAAAGATGATTATGCTAAGGGTTCACAAGAAATAAAAATAGAAACATTCAGGCTTCAATTTGAAGGCAAAGATTGGTCCTTAAATTTTGATGCTCTTCTAGGAAGTGAAGCATTAATCACGGAAATCATTTACGAACCTATTAGAGGTCTGGCTTTTAAACGTGCTAAGCTATTAGGAACATTTATTCCAAAGCAAAACACAGCAGATTTACTAAATCAACTCAATAAAAATTTGATTAACTCAGATATAGGCTTAGTTAAATTCGACGAATTCGGTGACTTCTAACGACCCAAAAATTTTAATTAATCAAGAGTGCTATACATTCTAAACACACAAATATTAACAATAGGAAAATGACTAGAGAATATATGAAAATCAGTAAAGGTCAATACCTTTCTGAAACGGAAGAGTTTAAAAATGGAACACCAACAAATTATATAATATTTAAAAAGCTTCCAGGAGTGGGAGCTACCCTCGGAGAGTGCTTAAAATACAATCGAAACTCAATTATAATAGAACCCAATGTGCCAGTGCTTGAGGGAAAGAGAGATGCGAAAGATGCCGATGGAAATAAGGTTTATCCTGATATATTGGTGGTATACAAAACGACCAGTACCAAAAAAATCAGTGAATATTTAGCGAGCAATATTATTCCTAAAAAAATATTAAGTACTCCAGAAGGAATGGAAAAGGTCAAGAAAGCGATTAGAGATTCAAATTTCAATCTTTATAAAGACTTTTTTTTACTATTTGACGAATGTGATAGACTAATAAAGGACGTCGATTATCGAGGGAATATCTTATTGCCAATGGAGGACTTTTTTAAGTTTGAGAAAAAAGCAATTATCTCTGCCACAGCAATCGAGCCATCTGACCCAAGATTTAGTCAACAAAACTTTAAAATTTTAGAGGTTACCCCTGATTTTGACTATCAAAAAGATATCGAGTTAATCGAAACAAATAATATTTTATTTTCATTGAAACGTGCTATAAATAAAGATGGTAAAGGAAAGTTTTTCATTTTCCTTAATTCTGCCAACCTCATCCATATTCTTATAAAAAGGTTGGATATCGAAAAAGAAAGCAAAGTTTTTTGCGCTCATAAAAGCGTAAAACGCTTAGAAAAAGCTGGATTTGAAAACGCCTCGTCAAGACTTCGAGACTTTGCAAAATATAATTTTCTAACTAGCAGAAACTTCAGTGCCGTGGATATTCAGCTAGATGAAAAGCCTGACGTGATTATGATAACCGATACCTTGCGCAGGTCGTTTACAATGCTCGACCCCTTTACTGATTCAGTTCAGATAATTGGGAGGTTTAGAAATGGAATTAATAGTGCCACTCATATTTCAAACTTCAACGAGGAATTAACTTATAAAACTCCAACAGAAGCCCTTGAATTTATCGATGATAGTCATAGATGCCTTCATCACTTAAATGTGGTAAAAGAATTAAACTCTTTCACGGAAGGAGGAGCTATAACTAGCAAACAAGCAATTGAGGGGACACAAATAAACAATTTTGTCGATAAGGATTTGACACTCAATCAATATATGGTCGATAACTTTTTATTGGAGCAGGAAATCAAGAAGAAATATGTTTTTAGCGAAAACCTTATGGATGCATATGAAGAAACGAATAGTTTTAAAGTAAAGACAAGAAAATTCTGGTTTAGCATAGATGATAGAGACCTTCTTCACATTGAAAAAAACAAGAGATCACCAGAAGCAATAGAAGTGGTAGCCAAGATGTTATTTAAGGCTTGCTTCCCATCAGATTGGCAATATATGAAATTTCCAGACGATGATTTGATACGAAAGATGTCACCTGAAGTGACTAAAATATTTGATATAATAGGTTATTTTGAAATGAAAAGATTAAGGTTTGATTTTGTTAGTATGAATAAAAAAGCAAAAAAAACAGAAGAAAAGCTAAAGCTTAAAGACCCTGAAATGTCCAAAGAAATACGAGGTTTATATACATTAAATGACAAACCAACAATTGAGGAAGCGAGAGCCGAAATGCAAACTGTCTACACAAAATATGGTCTAGATAAAAAAGTAAAGGGACAGGATTTTAAAAAATTCTACGATGCTAGGGAAACGACAATAACAGGTAATGTCAAGGCTTGGAAAATTACAGGATTAAAAACCTAAATATCCAGAAATGATATCGGAACCCCTTACATAAGGAGAATATTCAAGTTTTGGATATTTTTAAAGAAGCACCAATTTAATGTTGGTGCTTTTTGCTTTGGAAAAAAGCCTACACAAAAAAAATATGAGAATTTTTTACACGACGGGACTATAGAAACTGACCCCCACCCTTTGATTGGAGGAAAAGTAAATCTCTCCTTACTTTTTATGAGGGCACACAGTATTGAAAAAATCCACTGACTTTTAATCGAGAGTGCTAGAACCTTGAATCGAAATTTCCCCTTGGAAGTTTACCCTCGTAAATAGGAAGGAACAACTATAATAAATAGTGATATAGCTTGAACCAAATTCCTTAATCCAATTTTAACCCAAAATCTACAGCCACGCCTAAAAATCGTGGCTTTTTTGTTGGCTAAAATCTTTAAAACAGTCTCATTTCCAACACAAATCCTGTAAATCTCTAATTATTAACCCATAATTTTTTTAAAATGAAAACAAAAACCAGTACACCAATGAAAACAAAGTTCGTTCTTATCAATGCTGAACTACAGCAGAACAACTTAGAGGTAGAAAATGCCCACACACAAATTACGAAGGAAGCAATATTACTGCTTAGAAAGTTTGAAGTAACCAAGTTTCGCTCTTGGGTAAATGTTGAACACTGTATGGACAGCAAACAGCAACAATTAGTTCGAGAATGGATTAGTTTCTTCTGGAATATCACGCTCTCTAATAATAAGGAGGGAAAATCGTATATTTTCATTTCAATCGACGAAAGTGCAATTGAAAAGTTTGGAAGTGGACTGACAAATCTCTTGTTAAGAAAAGCCTATCTAATCACACACGCACAAAATGATTCACTTAATATTGAATACTCGTTAAGGGTAAACTTTATGCCAAGGGACATTCATAGCTTCTTTTATAGAAGACTTGTTGATGGAGAGACAGACATTGTTTCAATTTTCACAGAACAGCACTTAGCCTCTTAAAATGACTCATTACAAAACTACCTTACTTCTTAATGAAGCTACAAATATCCTACATGAATTACTGGAAAAGGCATCTGAGAAACAGCAGGAGAAAATCCAAGGCATTTTTGACGAAATGAGATATGGAGATAGGATTGATGAAGAAATGGGATTTTGGATGGAAAACCAAGATTAAAAGCTAGTAAAAATAAAGGCGTGGGAGTGCGCCTTTATTCAAACCTCTTATTATCTTTGCTTAAATCGGAAAATATAAGATAGAAAACAATTTAAAACATATAAGAAATTAGCGTTAGCTATTGTTCTTGTGCTTGGAACCTAGGAATTTTAAACACAACAAGGACAGATTAGTGAACGTCTACGCGAAAGCGTGGGCTGTTCCAGTCTGTTGTGTTGGTCTCCTAGGACCTCAAGCGCGGATTGGTTGCAGTTCCACGCTTTTGTCTTTTAACATCGAAAAGGAACTTTCGAAAAATTAAAGATAAGGTCCTGCATTACGGATTCCCGTAATGAAAAGATATAGCATATCAATATTTTGGGGAAGTCTTGCCTTATCAAAATTTATAACTGCCAAAATTGAGACTATTGGCTTAAACTATTTTAAATGAAAAAAATCATTTTATTTTTCGGATTCGTTCTCTTTGGCTTAACGACTTATTGTCAAAAAGTAGATTATTCTTTATACCCAATCCTTGACTCTAAAAATGGATATGATGAAAATCTAAATTTATTTTACAATGTAAAGTTGGTAAACAAATCCAAGAGTGCTATAACACAAATATTATTTGAATTTGAGCCAACTTGGCTTGCAGGCGATACCCAACTAATGCGCAGTCAAAGAGCTGAAAATACGGTTCAAATTAAAAGAGATGTAAATATTCCTTCTGGAAAGACCATAGTTTATAAGATTTATCCTCCTTCAGAAAAACACGCAGTTGGGGTTAAATTAGTAAGGTATTCTGACGGTAGTTTCAGGAAATATTAAAACTATTAACTTATTGAAACATAACATTGGAGATAAAAACAGCAATTCGTGTTGCTACTTCTTTTGTAAAATGATATTGAAGTTAGTTAAATGAGCCATTGAAAGTTTTTCTTAAACATTAGCTCAAAAGATTTTTTAAATATTGGTATTAAATAAAAAATATGGAAGGTTTTGCTATTGCAGCGGTATTAATAGGGGTTTTGATTTGGATAGTTTCCTCCGCGAATTCTTTTCACGACAAGAGGGAAAAAGTGGCAAGATGTCCTTTTTGCGGCAACATTGGTGGCAAAAGGATAATGAAGGGTTCAAC
>SEBM01000851.1 GCA_004296145.1 Flavobacterium sp. | reverse complement strand
TTTTACTATTATTTACGCCTGGCTGTCATCTTTCCATAATGCAAAAACATCTAGCCTAAATATAGAATATTAGTTTTTAAAGTTAAAAGAATGGCAGCTAAATTATTCTTAACACTAAAAAGATTCGGATGATTTCATATCCATTACCCGCTTGTTCCTTACTCTTAAATTCAAAATTTAAGCTACTGCGTTTATTACAGGAGCTTTGAAATTTTTGCGAAAAATGCCGGGAGCCGTTTTTGTGTATTTTTTAAAGTAACTGTAAAAATAATTCAAGTCATTAAATCCATATGAGTAAGCAATCGTGCTGATGGATTTATTGGAATATTTAAGCAGATACTTAATCTCGTCCATTAATTTTTTTTGAATCCACTGGCTCACGGTTTTTCCGGTACTGTTGTAAATGATTTTTGATAATTGATTTACATTTAGATGCTGACTTTCTACATAATGGTTAATATCAAAAAGCTCGGTTGTCTCTCCTGAGGAAATCTTACTCAGATTATCATCTACTGCGTCGAGAAAAGCAGCAGCATGAGAGTTGTATTTTTTCTTTGCCCACTCAGACTCGGTTCCTAAATTGTATTGTTGCATTAATAATAATAAATTGAATAAAAGGTTTGTGATAATTTCATATTTATATGGTGTTGATGATAAGGCCTGATTGTAGATTTCGCTGCAGATATTGTCAAATATTTCCATTAATTCCTTTGTAAGAACAGCTGAGAATGTTTCACCTCTTTCAAGTTTCTGAATATGATCTACTGCAGCGGGCCAGTAATGGTAGAGAAACTGTTTGCGAAAGGTAATTATATATGCTTTGGTTACGCTGCTCCATTCACTAAAAAGAAAAGCATTAGGCCGCACAAACAAGATATTATTTGAACTAATAGGATATGTAGTATCACCTGCGTGGTATACTGCGGACCCTTGGGATATTAATATAATACTAAAATGATCTGGTCTAAAAACCGGCATTTGACATGGCAGATTCATATCCAGATCTTCCATTTTAAATATTGAAAAATCGTTACAGTTCATCTCTTCACGAAATGGAATCTTCAGGAAAGTAAGACTCTCTTTAAACTTTCTTGTATTAATTACTACTGGTTCCATATGCGTACGTTTTTAAGATTTAACAAATTCAGATCACCTTTAACTATGATCATGAGATGGTCTTTCAATAAATTCCCGTTGCGATTACCATCCGAACTCTGCCGCTTCATTTTAGCAGATAAAAAACTGCCATTTGCTGAGAAGTTTTTAACATTTTTGGGTTGTGATAAAACATTACATGGTATAAAATCTAATTTCACAATTGGGGTTTCTGGAACGAAGTTTTGATTGTTTTTCATAAATATAAA
>SEBM01000237.1 GCA_004296145.1 Flavobacterium sp. | reverse complement strand
GTTTTAGGGATTTTAACTTCACATCCTTTACTAAACCAGCGTTGGTTTTATTGTTTTTAAATTCAGAAGAAGAATTTGTTGTAACATCTGGCGTTTCAATTTCTATAGGTAAATTTATGAGAGATGTACTCTTTATCTGAATTGAAGTTTCATTCGAAATAGTAAAACTTAACAGGTCGTCAATAGCATCACAAGAAGTTAAAAGCAATGACAGGAAAAGAGAAAGGACAATTATTTTTGATTTCATTGGTTGAATATAAAATGGTTTCCTGTATTTACGAAGAATTATCGAGATTGGATTTTAAAGTACAAAGTGCTAAAGAAGTGAGATCATAACAAGGACGAAACCTCTGAGCCTTTGTAACTCTGAGGCTTTGCTCCTAAAATCGGAACAATGAAAAAAAAATATTTTTTTTCATTGTTCCGATTTTTCATTTTAAAATATAAAAAGTATTTTTGCGCATGCAACACAACGTACTTATTTTAGATTTCGGATCGCAATATACACAGCTTATTGCGCGTAGAGTTCGCGAATTAAATATATTCTGCGAAATTTTTCCTTACAATCACTTTCCTAGTGATTTATCACCTTACAAAGCAGTAATTTTAGGAGGAAGCCCTTTTTCTGTTCGTGCAGAAGATGCGCCACATCCGGATTTATCGCAGATAAGAGGTAAACTCCCAATGCTTGCCGTTTGTTACGGAGCGCAATATTTAGCACACTTTAGCGGAGGCGAAGTGGCAGCTTCAAACACCAGAGAATACGGTAGAGCAAATTTATCTTATATAAAAGAGAACGAAGTTTTCTTTGAAGGAGTTTCAGAAAACAGCCAGGTTTGGATGAGCCATAGCGACAGTGTAAAAGCGTTGCCTACAAATGCTGTAAAATTAGCAAGCACGAATGATGTAGAATTTGCAGCTTATAAAATAGAAGGTGAAACTACTTATGGAATTCAATATCATCCGGAAGTTTTCCATTCTACAGATGGATCAAAAATGCTTGAAAACTTTTTAGTAAAAATTGCAGAAGTTCCTCAAAATTTTACACCAGGTGCTTTCGTAGAAGAAATGGTGGCAGAGCTAAAAGAGAAATTAGGAAATGATAAAGTCGTTTTAGGACTTTCCGGAGGAGTAGATTCTACTGTAGCAGCAGTTTTATTAAATAAAGCAATTGGTGAAAACCTATACTGTATTTTTGTAAATAACGGTTTACTTCGTAAAAACGAATTCCAAAATGTATTAGATCAATACAAAGGAATGGGATTAAACGTAAAAGGAGTAGATGCAGGAGATCGTTTTCTTTCTGAATTAGCAGGAATCAGCGATCCTGAAACCAAACGTAAAACAATCGGACGTGTATTCATTGAAGTTTTTGATGATGAATCACATTTGATCGAAGATGTAAAATGGCTGGCACAGGGAACAATTTATCCTGACGTGATTGAATCTGTTTCTGTAAAAGGACCATCGGCAACCATTAAATCACACCATAATGTTGGTGGATTACCTGATTATATGAAATTAAAAATTGTAGAACCACTTAGAATGCTTTTCAAAGATGAAGTGCGACGAGTTGGAGCTACATTAGGAATAGATCCTGAATTATTAGGAAGACACCCTTTCCCGGGACCTGGATTATCAATCAGAATTTTGGGAGATATCACTCCTGAGAAAGTTCAGATTTTGCAAGATGTTGACGCTGTTTTTATCGAAGGATTAAAATCATGGGGACTTTATGACAAAGTTTGGCAGGCAGGAGCTATCCTTCTTCCGGTTAATAGTGTTGGTGTGATGGGCGATGAACGTACTTACGAAAAAGTAGTTGCGTTAAGAGCTGTAGAATCTACTGACGGTATGACGGCTGACTGGGTTCACTTACCATATGAATTTTTGATGAAAGTGTCAAATGACATTATCAACAAGGTAAAAGGCGTGAACCGTGTAGTTTACGATATAAGTTCAAAACCACCTGCAACAATTGAGTGGGAATAGTAATATTTTTCAAATTAAGGCGTTACATTTGTAACGCCTTAATTTTTTATAACCTACTATTTATGAGAGAACTTTTAACGATTTCTCTTGTGTTTATTTTGTCTTTTAACAGAATAATTGCGCAAGATTCAATAATTGAACACAAAATTCAAAAAGGAGAAACTGCTTATTTTATTGCCCAAAAGTACAAAGTCTCTATTGAAGAAATTTACAAACTCAATCCAGAATCGCAAAGCGGAATAAAGGATAATCAAATTATAAAGATTCCTGTTCATTCTGCTCAAAACGCAAATCAAAACCAGCAAATCACTCATCTCGTTGGTGCAAAAGAAACTCTTTATGGGATTTCAAAACAATACAAAGTTTCGGTAGAAGCTATTCAGAATGCCAATCAGGAAATACTTTCCAACGGACTTCAGATTGGTCAGCAATTAGTGATTCCGCAAAATTCTGAAAATCTTCCAAAAACAGAAATTACGACTTCTTCAAAAACTACTCATTTAGTTGCTCCAAAAGAATCCTTGTTTGGTATTGCGAGACAATATAATGTTTCGGTTCAGGATCTGGAAAATTTAAATAAGGATTTGCTTCAGGGCGGATTACAGATTGGACAGACAATTTCGATTCCAAATAAAAGAAAAACTTTAGACGGACGAGTTCGTGTGATCAATCAGGAAACAATTTTTCATGTTGTCGAAGCCAAAGAAACCAAATTTTCTATTGCTAAAAAATACGGAATTTCAATCGATCAGTTGGAATCTCAAAATCCTGAAATTGTAAATGGACTGGTAATTGGTAACAAACTGGCCATTAATACAAAAGAAATAAAACCGACCAACGAAAGCGAAGAATTAATGTTGGCGTTGGCAGAAAAGCAGGTTGTGGTTGAAAAAACAAAAGCCAAAACGGTTGAATTAGAAGATTTAAAAGATCGTCTGGTTGTTCAGAAAGAAATGAATCAGAAAATTATCAAAATTAACGATCTGAAAGTCAATCTGAACGATATGAATGGTTCTAAAGAAAATGGTGTAGAAAAACTTCGTTTAGTTTTAGAAGCCAATAAAAATGTGCAGGATATTTTAATGGCAAAACTGGATTCATTAGTCAATACAATGAACAATGATTTGGTCGAATTAAAAAGGATGGATGTTTTGAACGTAAATGAATCAAAACGTTTAGAAAAACAATCGTACGAAAGCATTGGCAAAACAAGTGAATTATCTTCTCAATTAAAGAAAGAATTGGCTGAAAACAGAAAAGCGTATGCCGGTTTAATGAATAAAGTAGAACGAATTGCAGTTGAGGAAAATCAGGAGTATAAGAAGAAAATCCGCGAAAACGAAAAAAATAATAACGTAACTTCTTTGCAGCAACGTCTTTCGCTTGACGAAATAAAACGTTACAAAATTCAACAGGAACTTGGTGATGCACAAAATCAATTGCTGATTAATAAAATTGATTCACTTGATATTCAGAAAACCATAGAAGTAAAACGCCATATCAGTAAAGCGACTTATTATAGCATGGAAGCCAGAAAATTTGACGATAAAGTGGCTTTGATAAAATTGAAAAAATACCAGGATGAAGCCATTAAGAATCAGGTGAAAACAACTTCAGCGGAAACTTCAAAATCAGTATCGCTTGAAGAAATGAAGCGTGAACTGAAAGAAAATCCGTTTAAAAATGAAAAGAATGTTAAGATAGAAGTTTATGATAATCTTAAAGAAGTTTCAAACGGCTATTACTTAGTTTTAGGTATATTTACCGATGCAACACCTCGCGATAAGCTCATAATGCAACTTATTGATTCGGGTGATTTTAATGCTAGTTTTTTCTTCAATGTAAACAGTCTTTCGTATTATGTTTATTCAGATAAATATCAAAATATGGAAGAAGTTTTATATGAATGCAAGAAAAATGAAGAAGATGAGTTATATAAGAACATCGTTATAGCGAAGGTTGAGATTGATCTGAGATAATAATCAGAAAAAAATAACAACTGGCGCGAATCTTGCTTTGAACAAAAAATAGTATATTGTTTTTTGAAAAATTAAATTGTTTTAAGTCCTATTTATGAAATATTATTTTACAGTATTGTCCTTTGTTTTTTTAGTTACCTGTTCTGCTTTTTCACAGGAAAAAGTAGTTAAGTATACTATTTCCAGTGGAGAAACCATTAATCAGATTGCTCAGAAATTTAAAATAACGCCTTATGACATCTATCAGTTAAATCCGGATGCGCGTAACGGATTGGTGCCAAATACCATTTTGCTGATTCCGACTAAAACTGGTAAAACAGAATCTGCTGTGGCAAAAACGAACACATCAGGAAAAACTATTACGCACGAAGTGCAGCCAAAAGAAACACTATTCGGTATTGAAAAAAAATACGGAATTTCTGATGAAGCATTAAAAGCGGCAAATCCGTTTTTGGTTGCAAATGGTTTGCAGATTGGCCAGACACTTACGATTCCAGGTAAAGGTTCTACAGCAAAAAGTACTGCTGTAGCTGAAGGAAAAACAAAATCTTCTGCTTCGGAAAAATACGTGTATCATGAAGTTTTAGCAAAAGAAACAAAGTATTCTATTGCAAAACAATACAATACAACGGTTGAAGATTTAGAAAAACGTAATCCTGAAATTGTTAGTAATTTGCCTGTGGGATACAGAGTAACTATTAAAGGAACGGCTCCAAAAACAGAAACAACTACACCGGTTACTGCAAATGTTTCAAAACCGGCTGAAACTAAAAAAGTTGACGAATCTTCTAAAAAAGGAACAACTTATATGGATTATCAGGTCAAGCCTAAAGAAACATTATATAGTTTGTCAAGAACATTTCAATTAACTCAGGCAGAATTGACAGAATTAAATCCGTCATTATCTGAAGGTGTAAAAGAAGGAATGGTCTTAAAAGTTCCATCTGGATTTCTGGCGCCGGCTCCAATTATTGCACAACAGCAACCACAACACGTTGAAAAAAATATTGAGAAACCAGTTGAAAATACTAATTCAGGCGGAGGAATCCGAATTCTTGAAAAAGTAAAATCTGAAACGGTTACTGTTGATCCCGAAGTTGTTGAGCTGACTAAAAAACGCGGACAAAATGAACGTAAAAAAATAGCTTTATTATTGCCATTCAATTTGGCTAAAATGCAAAGCGATACGTCAAGTACTGCAACCAGAATCAAAAACGATAAATTCTTAAGCATGACACTTGATTTTTATTCAGGAGCTATGATGGCAATTGATTCTGCAAGAGTTTTAAAGTTACCAATCGACGTATCAATTTATGATTCTCAGGAAACAAAAAACACATCAAATGTATCGAGTTTAATTGCACAAAATAAACTACAGGGTGCTAATGCCGTTATTGGACCATTTTACCAAAGTAATGCAGAAAGCGCTGCAAATTCGTTGCGTTTGTACAATGTTCCCGTAATTTCTCCATTGTCAAAAGATACAGCAAACCCAATTGATAATTTGTATCAGTCAATACCGACCAATGATGTAGTCAGAAATGCTGTTTTTGATTATATGCGTTCTAAAAACGGAAATATTGTTGCTGTTGTTGATAAGAAAAAAGAATCAGTAATAAGTTATATAAAACAAAACCAAAAAGGAGTTGTTTTTGCTGCTTTGACTGAAGCAGGCGGTTTAGACGTAGCCAATTTAAAAAGCTTATTGTTGCCAAACAGAATGAATTATGTAGTAATGGAAACGGCAAATACAGCTATGATCAAAACGATCATTAAAGCTTTGATCGATGCGCAAAAAACCTGTCAGGTTCAATTAGTAATTTTAGAACCAAACAGTACATTAGATACAGACGAAATTAGTTTTGATAATTTAGTGAAACTGAAATTAATGTATCCGTCAGTTACGCGCGAAAGCGATGAACCTGCAGTTGCAATCTTTGATAAAGAATACAGATTAAAAAACAAAATAAACCCTAATACATATGCAACTCGTGGTTTTGATGTCACTTTTGATACTATGATGCGTTTGGTACAGGGAAAAACATATCAGGAAACTGCAGATTTAATGGCAACTGAACAAGTTGATAATAAATTTCAGTATTATAAAAAAGAAGATGGAGGACACGCGAATAAAGGTGTTTATATTCTATATTACGATTCAGACTTAACTTTAAAAGTAGCCAATTAAAATGACATCAAAAGTAACCTATTTAGGGGATTTAAGAACAAGTTCGATACATGTGCAGTCAGGAAGTGAAATCATTTCTGACGCACCCCTTGATAATAACGGAAAAGGAGAAGCTTTTTCTCCAACAGATACAGTTGCCAATGCTTTAGCGAGCTGCATGATGACCATAATGGGAATTAAAGCCCGTGATATGGAAATCAATATCAACGATTCTACTGCCGAAGTAACTAAAATTATGAATGCTGAACCAAGAAGAATCGGAGCAATCGAAATTGTTTTTGATATGAAAGGCGATGCAGATGAAAAAAGTAAAACTATTTTGGAACGTGCTGCAATGACTTGTCCGGTATTTTTAAGTTTAAATACAGAAATAGAAAAGAAAATTACTTTTAACTGGAAATAAT
>SEBM01000236.1 GCA_004296145.1 Flavobacterium sp. | reverse complement strand
ATTTATTGGTTACTTAAGTTCGATGAAAGCCGAAACCAAAAGAATTGCCATTCATGACGAAACAGGTTTGTTTGCTGATGATTTTGTAAAACAGAATAAAAAAGGAGGAGAATACAAATACCTTAATTTATCTGAAATTAGTGTAAGTGCACTAAAAGACAGTATTGCAAAAGAAAATTTCAGCGGATTATTGGTAATTCCAAAAACAAACAGCGAAAAAGAGCTTCAGTCAAAAATTGACTATATCTCGAATAATAGCCCAAGTATTTCTTTTATTGAAAATACCCAGGATGTCATTGCTTCAAAAATTACTAAAATAAATTTAGAAAAAGCAAAACTCGACACTTTAGCAATCCAGAAAGCACAGGCTAAAGTAAATATACATTTAGCGAAATCTTCCGGCGAAGAAAGCCTAAAAGGTTTAAACGAAATCAAAATCGGAATTGGCGGAGCTTTTGGATATCTTATCATGATGTTTATTATCATTTATGGAAACATGGTAATGAGAAGTGTCATTGAAGAAAAAACCAACCGCATCATCGAAATCATTATTTCATCGGTAAAACCATTTCAGTTAATGATTGGTAAAATTGTCGGAACTTCCCTTGCCGGATTATTACAATTTACCATTTGGGCCATTATAGGATTAACATTGATGTTTGCTGCGTCTTCATTTTTTGGAGTAAATGTTGGTCCAACAGCCAGAATTTCACCAGAAATGATGCAAACGGCACAACAGGAATTTTCGGGTTCTGCACAAATGTATATCACCGAATTATGGAATCTGCCTATTGCGAGTATTTTAATAGGTTTTATAATTTATTTTATTGGAGGTTACTTTTTGTATAGTTCATTTTATGCAGCAATTGGTGCAGCAGTGGACAATCAAACGGATTCGCAACAATTTCTTTTACCGATTATCATGCCGCTTATTTTGAGCGTTTATATTGGTTTTTTCACTGTAGTGAATGACCCACACGGAACAATTGCAGTAGTGTTTTCGATGATTCCGTTAACATCACCAATCGTCATGCTAATGAGACTTCCGTTTGGAGTGCCGTGGTGGCAAATAGCGATTTCGGTATCATTATTGTTTGCAACCTTTTTCCTTGTGGTTTGGTTTGCAGCAAAAATTTACCGCGTCGGTATTTTAATGTACGGCAAAAAACCAACCTGGAAGGAATTATATAGATGGCTTAAATATTGATTTTTATAGGTGCAAAGGCTCAGAGGTTCAAAGCGACAAAGCTTTTTAATCTGTGTCATTTTGCGATTAAAATTAAATTACAACGAATATGAAATAAAGATGTAGTGTTTATAGTGACAAAGAAAAGAAAGCTTTGTCGCTTTGAACCTTTGCAACTTTGAACCTTAAAAGAAATGAGCAAAATACTAATTATAGAAGACGAAGCAGCAATCAGAAGAGTTTTGGTAAAAATTCTTTCTGAAGAAAACGATACGTATCAGGTTGATGAAGCTGAAGACGGAGTTGCTGGTCTGGAGAAAATAAAAAACAACGATTACGATTTGGTTTTGTGCGATATCAAAATGCCAAAAATGGACGGAGTTGAGGTTTTAGAAGAAGTAAAAAAAATAAAACCGGAGATTCCGATGGTAATGATTTCAGGTCACGGCGACATGGAAACGGCAATTCATACCATGCGTCTGGGAGCTTTTGATTATATCTCAAAACCGCCTGATTTAAACCGTTTATTAAATACCGTTCGTAATGCTTTGGACAAAAAACAACTTGTAGTTGAAAATAAAATCCTAAAGAAAAAAGTCAGCAAAAATTACGAAATGGTTGGTGAAAGCGAAGCGATCAATCATATAAAAGTAATGATTGATAAAGTAGCCCAAACCGAAGCCAGAGTTCTTATTACAGGTCCAAACGGAACCGGTAAAGAATTGGTTGCACATCAATTACATGAAAAAAGTGAACGCGCTAATTTCCCTTTAATCGAAGTAAACTGCGCTGCAATTCCAAGTGAATTGATTGAAAGTGAATTGTTTGGTCACGTAAAAGGGGCTTTTACATCGGCAGTAAAAGATCGTGCAGGGAAATTTGAAGCTGCAGACAAAGGAACTATTTTCTTAGATGAAATTGGGGATATGAGTCTTTCGGCGCAAGCCAAAGTTTTACGTGCGCTCCAGGAAAGTATGATTACAAGAGTTGGAGCAGAAAAAGATATAAAAGTAGATGTACGTGTTGTGGCGGCAACGAATAAAGATTTAAAAACAGAAATTGCCGAAGGTCGTTTTCGTGAAGATTTATACCACAGATTAGCTGTTATTTTAATCAAAGTTCCGCCATTAAATGAAAGACGTGATGATATTCCGGCTTTGATAACACATTTTACCGAGAAAATTGCATCAGAGCAGGGGAATGCTGTAAAAGGTTTTTCGGCGCAAGCCATAAAATTATTACAGGAATATGATTGGACAGGAAATATCCGTGAACTTCGAAATGTTGTGGAAAGATTAATTATCCTTGGAGGAAACGAAATCTCAGAAACAGACGTGAAAATGTTCGCAAGCAAATAATAAGAAGCAATATGCTTTAGGCGATACGCTCCAGGCAGAAACCGCAGAATAATAACACTAATTTGCTAAGGCATAAAGCCTATAGCTTATAGCATAAAATAATGAAACTAAAAAAAATAAACGAAAAGCTACAAGACGCATTAATAGAAAACGGTCTTACTGAGGCAAATATCTTGCAGCAGGAAACTTTTTCTACAATAAAAAGTGGTGCAGATTGTATTATTCTGTCTCCGGCTGGAAGCGGAAAATCGACTACAATTGTACTGAATGTAATTCAGCAATTGGCAGGAAAAGTAGAAGAATCTCCACGAGCTTTGATTATTGTAGAAGACAAAACCAAAGTCTTGGAAATGGTAGAACTTTTTGCGAAATACGGAAAGTATACTGATCTTGAAATTTATGGTGTGCACGATAAAGGAGATATGGATTATGATAAAAATTATATTTCTACCGGAATTGATGTTCTAATTGGTACACCAAATAAATTGAGCGATATGTTTACGACTGCAGGCTATAACGTAAACCGTTTGAAAATGTTTATTCTGGATGATGCAGATCCGATCCTGAAATTGCGCCATGAAACTAAAATCATGCGTATATCGAATAGTATTGCCAAAGTACAGCGAATTATTTTTGCTGAAGAACTGACAGAACGAATAGAAATTCTGGCTGACAAAATGTTGCTGGAACCTTTCCTTTTTGATATGGATGAAGAAGGAGAAGACGAACTTGACGAAGAAGAAGATCAGATTGAAGAAGAATAAATCAGAACGATTTTGAATTTAAATGGAAATATTAAAAACGCTTAAATTTTTAATGATTGTACTTTTAGCATTTTTTGTTATTATTTATCTTTTGATTATTTCATATGTATATTTCAATCAGGTTGGAATGATTTTTCAGAGTGCGTCACTTCCAAAGGATTATCAGTTTGGTTATAAAGTGCAACATGAAGAATTAAATATTAAATCTTTTGACGATGTAAATCTGAATGGCTTATTATTTAAAGCAGAAAAATCAAAAGGATTGGTTTTTTACCTTCATGGAAATGCAGGAACCTTAGAAACTTGGGGAAGAATTGCTAAAATTTATACTGATTTGGGATATGATATTTTCATTCTGGATTACAGAAGTTTTGGTAAAAGTGAAGGTGAAATTGAGAATGAAGATCAGTTAAATAAAGATGTCGCGATAGTTTATAAAAATTTATGCCAGCGATATCCTGAAAACAAAATTATAATTACAGGTTATTCAATTGGTTCGGGATTGGCAGCGATTTTGGCATCTGAAAATAAACCCAAAGCTTTAATTTTGCAATCTCCATATTACAGTTTCAGTGAATTGTCGAGTAACAGAGTTCCGTTTTTTCCAAATTTTATGAAAAAGTTCCATTTGGAAACTTATGAATATCTTCCGAAAATAAAAGCTCCGATTTATATTTTTCATGGAATGAACGATCAGTTGATTCCGTATTCAAATTCAGTTCGGTTAAATGAATTATTAAAACCGAATGGACATTTTTATCCTTTAAAAAATCAGGAACATATCGGGATGAATGAAAATCAGGATTTTCAAAATCAATTAGAAATTATATTACAATAAAAATTATAAAAACAAATGTTATGGGATTAATGAAGGTGTTTTCAGGAAGTGAAGTTTTGGCTCTTGCCTTACAGGGAAAATTAGAAGAAGCTGGTGTAGAAACAGTAAAAAAAGATAATATCCAATCGGCAAGATTAGGCGGTTTTGGACAAACAGATTTAGCCGTTGAGGTTTTTATCCAGGAAACAGATTTTGCAAAAGCAAACCCTGTTATCGAGGATTTTAGAATGAGTATTTAAGAAGTTTTCAGTCGCAGTTTTCAGTTCACAGTTTTAATACTTTACACTGAAAACTGCGACTGAAAACTGAAAACTAAAAAAGAATGCAATACAAAATGCTAGTGCTCGACATGGATGATACCTTGTTGACAGACGATCATAAAATTTCAGATTTAAATAAAAAAGTACTTTTAGAAGCTCAGGCAAAAGGAGTTTACGTGGTGTTGGCTTCCGGCCGCCCGACAACTGCCATGACAGCGTATGCCAAAGAACTGGAACTCGATTTAAACAATTCTTATATTATTTCGTTTAATGGTGCAATAATTAGTTCTGTTAAAGATGATCTGGTCTTTTTTGAACAGAAACTAACGGTTGAACAAATTCACGCTTTATACGATTACAGTGTAAAAATGAAAACTCATATAATCACTTATCTTGACGGTGAGATTATAAGTGAAACCGATTCTGAATATATTGATATTGAAAAAGATATTACAGGATTACCGCATAGAAAAGTGGCAAGTTTTAAAGAAGCAGTTGACAGACCGGCTGTAAAATGCATTTTGCTGCAAGAACCTTCTTATCTGAAAGAAGTAGAAAAAGATTTAAAAGTGGCTATGCCCGATTTAAGTATTGCAATGTCCAAACCTTTTTTCTTAGAAGCGGCTCAAAACGGAATTGATAAAGCGAATAGTTTAAAACTTCTGGCACATAAACTAGGTATTCATCAAAGTGAAATTATCGCTGTCGGTAACGCCGGAAATGACCTGACAATGATAGAATATGCCGGATTGGGAGTTTGGGTTGATAATGTTACTCCTGAATTGCGTGACAGAGCCGATATCATTGTGGCTTCAAATAATAATGACGGAGTGGCAGAAGTAGTACAACGTTTTATTTTAAATTAAAACAATGAAAAAACCAATTGAAACGGAACGATTGATCTTAAGAGAATTTGTTCTTTCTGATGCCGACGGGATGTTTGAATTGGACTCTAATCCTAATGTGCATATTTTTGTTGGAAAGAAACCTGTTACAAGTATTCAGCAAAGTATTGCTTCTATTGAGAATCTCCAACAACAATACAAGGATTTTGAAATAGGCCGCTGGGCTGTTATTTTAAAAGAAACTAACGAATTTTTGGGTTGGTCTGGAATTAAATTCATTAACTATGAAATTAATAACCACCAGAATTTTTATGAATTAGGCTATCGTTTTATAGAAAAACACTGGGGAAAAGGATATTCTACCGAGGCAGCAAAGGCATTTGTAAAATATGCTTTTGATGAAATGAAGGTTGAAGCTCTTTACGCTTACGCGGATGAAGGAAATGAAACTTCGAGAAAGGTTTTGGAGAAATTAGGTTTTCGCTATATAAACTCGTTTGAATACGAGAACGAAACACAAGTCTGGTATGAATTAAGAAACCCAAACTTATACTAAGAAATGTATCCCAAATCTTTTTAAGCTTACTCGTTAAGATTTAAAAAGATTTGGAAAACAACTCAAAGTAATATAGATCTGAAAATTTTCAGGATTTATTTTTTAGCTACAGAAACAAAATATTTATTTCCGTCACCCATAGTCAATTTTACGCGCTCATCACAAAGGTCAATTGCAAAATTTACGCTTTCGTAGCAACTGCAAGTCGTGTTTTTGTCTTTAGACATTTCCGTTTTACAATTATTGTTTTTGAAAGTTGCCAATTGTGGTGTGTACAAACTTACTAAGTCAGTAGAAGCGGTAACTAATGAAATGATGCTGGCAGAGTTATTATTAGTAATTCTGTATACGATTCTGTCTGTATAGTTTACTTCATTAACTGATACTTTACGAATATAGGTATAAGCAGTTGAGCCTTCGCCCGGTTCTTTTACTTCAAATTTAAAACCAACGGCACGAATAGCAACGTCAAATTGTTGCTGCGAGTTTAAACTTGCCCAATTTGTTAATGTACTGATAGATGGAAAAGGATTTGCGGCAGGTGTACTAGTTTGCGCTTGCGAAGTAAAAAGGGTTAAGAACATCAAGCAGATTGTGGGTAAAAATGCTTTCATAAAGTGGTATTGTATTATAATTTTTGCCTACTCTCTTTGGTTTTCGGCTTTCCCATTTCATTTTGTAACACAAAACAACAACATAACGTGTAAAATTCAAAATTGTTATATTTGAAAACATAGCATTTTTTAATTATTATAAATTAAACAAA
>SEBM01000235.1 GCA_004296145.1 Flavobacterium sp. | reverse complement strand
CTTTTTTCCTTTTATTCGTTATAATGCAAAAAATAACCTATGACTTTAGTTTTTTTACTAAATAAATAATACATTTACTATTGCTATCCTGAATTTATTCTAAATTTAAATGTTATGAAACTAAACTGTGTTGTTGTTGATGATAGTTCGATACAAAGGACAATTATTGCAAAATTAGTTAATAATCACCCAGGTTTGCACTTAATCGGGGACTTTTCTAATGCAATAGAAGCAAAAAGCTGCATCTCTTTAAATAATATTGACTTAATTTTTCTAGATATTGAAATGCCTGTTATCAATGGTTTTGACTTCCTTGACGGATTAAAAACTAAACCTCAGATTATTTTTATTACTTCTAAAGCAGAATACGCTTTAAAAGCTTTTGATTATGATGCCACTGATTATCTGCAAAAACCAATAGCGGTCGATCGTTTTAATGCTTCTGTAAAAAGGGCAATTGACATGCATTTACTCAAAAAAGAAGTAAAAGAAGAAGAGGGTGAACATATTTTTATAAAAAGTAATCTTAAGAAACTTAAAATATTTACTGCAAAAATCAAATGGATTGAAGCCTTTGGTGACTACGTAAGAGTGGTTACAGAAGACGACAGTAATCTGGTGCTTTCTACTATGAAATCTTTTGAAAACGACTTATCAAAAGAAAAATTTATTCGCGTACACAAATCCTATATTATCAATATAGATAAGGTAGAGCGTTTCAACAGTAAATTTGCAGAAATCGGAATTACAAAAATCCCTTTGAGCAGAAATAAGAAAGAAGATTTGGTAAGAGCACTTTCTACCTCATCTTAAGACTTAATAAAAATCGACATTTATTACAACTTTTATAGCTCTGTACTGAGCAACAGCTTCAAAACTATTCAGCATTTTCTGAATAGTTTTTTTTGTACCTCCTAATGGCAGGTTTTGCGGAATTTTAATTAAAATCGTACGGATATATTCATTCCTGATTCTGTTGATTGCCGGTTCTTCAGGACCTAAAACAGGCATATTCAGATTTTGACTCAAAACCTGATACAGCCACATAGCACCTTCTTTTAGTTTATCATAATCTTTGTTTTTTAACGTCAGCTTTATAATCCTGAAATAAGGAGGATACTTATAAATTTTTCTGTCATACAATTGCTCCTTATACATACCTATATAATTATGGTTTGTGACCTGTTGTATAGTATTATGATCCGGATTATAAGTCTGAATGACAACTTTTCCCTGTTTTTCTGCCCTCCCCGCTCTTCCGGCAACTTGTGTCATCATTTGATAACTTCTTTCAAAAGCCCTAAAATCAGGATGATGCAGCATATTATCTGCATTCATAATCCCAACCAGACTTACATTATCAAAGTCTAAACCTTTGGCTAGCATTTGCGTTCCGACCAAAATATCAATTTCGCGGTTTTTAAACGAATCTATAATTTTTTCAAAACCAAATTTCCCACGCGTTGTGTCCTGGTCCATTCGCCAGGTTTTCGCTTTTGGAAAAAGAGACAGTAATTCCTGTTCAATTTGTTCTGTACCAAAACCTTTTGTAGTAAGATCAATACTCGAACAGCTGTGACAATGGGTTGGTTTTGCGATTGAATAGCCACAATAATGGCAGCGTAATTGGTTTTTATGTTTATGAAAAGTCAGACTCACATCACATTGTTGACAATGAGACACGTGTCCGCAAGTCAAACATTCTATAATAGGAGAATATCCCCGTCTGTTCTGAAACAAAATTACCTGTTCACCCAAAGATAAAGCTTCGGCAATTTCTTCTATTAGGAGATCACTAAAATGTCCCGTCATTCTTTTTCTGAAATGTTTGTCTTTTAAATCGACCAAAACAATTTCGGGCATTCGTACATTATTATAACGTTCAGTAAGGGACACCAAACCATATTTATCGGTTTGTGTATTAAAATACGTTTCTATACTTGGTGTTGCAGATCCCAAAAGGACTTTTGCTTTATGCAAATTAGCCAAAACTATTGCAGAATCGCGTGCGTGGTAACGCGGTGCAGGATCCACTTGTTTAAAAGTCTGCTCGTGCTCTTCGTCTACAATTAATAATCCTAAATCGGCAAAAGGTAAAAACAAAGCCGACCTTGCTCCTATTACAATTTGTGCTTTTTCTGAATTCTCAAGTGTTTGTTTCCAAACTTCTACGCGTTCATTATTACTGTATTTCGAATGAAAAACAGCAACTTTATCTCCAAAATGAAGTCGTAATCTTGTCACTAACTGAGTGGTTAATGCAATTTCAGGAAGCAAATACAGAATTTGTTTTCCTGAGCTTAAATATTCTTCTATAAGCTTTATATAAATCTCTGTTTTACCGCTCGAAGTCACGCCATGAAGGAGGCAAACTTCTTTTTCATTTAAATTATTTTTAATGGAATCAAAAGCGGTTTGCTGAGCTTCACTTAACAGCAATTGTTTTTCAGAAGCTTTTCCTTCATATGAAACTCTGTCGTGTTGAATAAAATATTCTTCAAATATCTCTTTTTCTATTAAAGCTTTTACAACAGCGGCAGTTGCACCCGAAACTTCAACTAATTTCTTAACCGTAATAGGTTTCTTTTCTGAAGCCCGCAATTGAAAATATAATAGAACAATTTCCTTTTGTTTATTAGCACTTTTAAGAACTTCTAATAATTGCCCTAAACCTTCATCTGTTTCGTATTGACTGTGTAATTTCACATAACGAACCAGTTTTGGTTTGTAACTTTCTTTTATTTCTTCTTCTAAAACAATGATATCTTTTGAAATCATCTTTTGCAGAATCGGAAAGATATTTTTTTTATTAAGGATTGAGATAATATCCTGAACCTTCAGGGAACTTTGATGATGTAAAGCTTCATAAATTAGAAATTCATCATCCGAAAGTTCACTGTCGTTTACAGTAACATTTGGTTTGTGCGAAACAATCGTTTCACTTTCCAGCAATAAACCTGTTGGAAAAGCACCGCGATATACATCACCAATACCACACATATAATAATTGGCAATCCAAAGCCAGTGTTGAAGCTGAATTTCTGTTGCAATTGGTTTTTCATCAAGAATCTGGTGAATTTCTTTGGCTTCGTATAAGTTTGGCGCATTCTCATGAATATCCATAACCAAACCGGTGTACATTTTACTCTTACCAAAAGGCACAGCAACCCGCATTCCTTTTTTAATATAATGGAATTCAGTTTCAGAAACCCGATAAGTAAATGTTTTGGCTAAAGAAAGCGGTAAAATAACTTCGACGAAATACATGTAAAGATTTTATGGCCTGTAAAATTACTTTTTATTTAATTTATCAGACGCTTTTGCACTATTATATTCTTGTACTAATTTTAAAGTATGGTTCAACGATTGTGTATCAGTCCAGTCTTCGTGACCCGGAATAATATATTTCGGATTTTTACATTTGGCCTGTACTTTTTTAATCGATTTTTCCCATTCCCGCACATCAGAATTAGCAAGATAACCCAAATCTTTTGCAGAAGCACTTTTTATAAAACAGGCTCCGTAAAGTATTTTTTCTTTAGCAAACCAGGCTACAATATTATCCGGCGCATGTCCTTTTCCGGGATAAAACACTTCAAATTTATATTGGCCAACTGTAAATATGGTATCATTTGGCACTATATATTCTGCTCTGGGTTTATTTTCTTTTTTTAAAATTTCATCAGTAGCTTTTCCTGAATACGTTTTAATTCCTTTTTGTTTGTAAAATGCTATCCCTCCTGACCTGTCATCATGAGAATGTGTAGCAAAACACATAATAACTTCTTTATTATGTTTTGCTTTAATACTGTCTAACAATGGCTGAAACTGCTTTTCATCCCAGGGAGCATCAAATAAAACTACACCTTTATTAGTTACAAGATACATGGCATTTGCCGAAATCTGTGTTCCTTCATAATCGTGATATGTTTTATAAACATAAAAGTCACCTGTTAGATGACTTATGGGTAATGCTGAATTCTTCGATTGTCCAAAACTATTGGAAAATAGCAGTAAAAATAAAATTATCGATGCTTTTCGCATTTGATCTATTTTGAAAATGAAATTTAGTTTTTCACTCGTGTCCAATATTGAGTTCTTCCCATAATGGAAACACCAACATAACCACGAAGTTTTAGTTTATCAGCAGAATCTAATGTGATATAACATTTGTATTTTTTACCATTTGTAGGATCCAGGATACTTCCTCCGTTATATTCATCGCCGTCTTTTTTAAGACCGTTGATAATAACCATTCCCAAAATTGGTTTGTTTTTTTCTGCTCCGTCGCATTTAGTACATATATCTTTTCTATGGCTGTCGCGAAGTATTTCTACAACCTTACCATAAACTTTTCCAGATTTTTCATAAATTTCTACAACAGATTTTGCTTCTCCCGTTTCATCATCGATAGTTTTCCATTTTCCTATCACACTCTGACTCTGAATAGTACCAAGTGTCAAAAAGAAAACTCCGATCGTTAACATCCAATTTTTCATAATATTTTTATTTTTTTTGTTTTAATTTTCTGATAGTAGCGTTCAATTCGAACCCTAAAAGCAGAATCATACAGTTTATCCAAATATAAAACATTAGAATTAATAATGTCCCAATAGAACCATAAAGTTCGTTGTATTTTGAAAATTTTATAACCCAAATCCCAAAAAAGAACGAAGATATAACAATTAAGATGGTTGTAAAAACCGATCCGATGCTTATAAAAGGCACTTTATTATATTGTTTCGTTCCGTAACGCAATAATATTGAGGTAGATATAAGGATCATTAACAATACAAACAAATATCGGCCCAAAATTATAAGCGGAATATTGTCACTCAGCACATCCTGAATAATTGTTTTCTGAATAAATACCTCAAAAACTACAATTGTTGCCACTGTAACAAACAATATAATAGTCATTACTAACGAAATTGCCAGCGCAACAAGATATTGATGAAAGAAACCACGTTTGTCAAAAACGTGTTTAGAGGATTCAAAACCACTTAAAATACTATTGATTCCGTTTGCCATTAAAAAGATAGAAAGCAAAAATCCGGTAGATAATAAGCCGGAGTGACTATTATTTAAAATATCACTTATAATATTACTAATCGCATCATAAGTATTTGGCGGCACGCCTTGTTGCACAAAAAGCAAAAAATCGGCCTGAAATCCTTCAATTGGAATGTAAGGAATTAAGTTTAAAATGAATAAAGCAAAAGGAAACAAAGCCATAAAAGAACTAAAAGAAACAGCACTTGCATGATACGAAAAAGCTCCTTCAAGAATTCCTAAAATATACAGCTCCAATAAATCGTATAGCGAAAAACCTTCCAGCCATGGCAATTTCACTTTTTTTAAAAGCCGGGCCACAGAACGCAGCACCACAATTTTCTCAATCCGATCTTCTATCTCTTTAGACATATATTGATTTTAGTCCCGAAGCGTCGGGATAGATTTTAGATTTTAGATTTAGTTCCGAAACTTCGAAACAGGATAGATTTTTTATTCTGTGTGATTGTAGCTTTTAGACATGAGTCAGTCAACTCATAACTAATAACTTATAATTTATAACTTAATAACTCCCTAAAATGCTTTCAAACTCAAATCCATATTATAGATGGAATGTGTCAATGCACCAGATGAAATATAGTTTACACCGCATAATGCATATTCGCGAATGGTTTTTTCGTTTATATTTCCCGAAGATTCTGTCTGGCATTTGCTGCCAATTAATTTTACTGCAGTTTTTGTATCTTCATAATTAAAATTATCAATCAGGATTCTGTGTACACCATCACTCAGTAAAATCTCTCTAATTTCATCTAAATTTCGGGCTTCTACAATAATCTTCAAATCCAGATTATTTTCTTTTAAGTATGCTTTTGTTTTTTTGATGGCAAGCGTAATTCCGCCTGCAAAATCAATATGATTGTCTTTTAACATTACCATATCATAAAGTGCAAAACGGTGATTTTCACCTCCTCCTATTTTCACAGCCCACTTCTCTGCAGCTCTGAAATTTGGAGTTGTTTTTCTTGTATCTAAAATTTTAGTGCCCGTTCCTTCTAAAAGCTGAACATACTGATTTGTTTTAGTCGCAATTGCAGACATACGCTGCATCGTATTTAAAACTACTCGCTCTGCCTTTAAAATTGATTGAGAACTTCCTGAAACTTCAAATACAACTTCTCCATACTCTACATGCGTTCCATCTTCGATATATGTTTTTATTTTTAATTTAGGATCAACATGTTCAAAAACCATTTTTGCCAATTCAACACCCGCAATTATTCCCTGATCTTTAACCAGTAATTTAGCCTGACCATGCGCTGTGTCTGGAATACAGGCCAACGAGCTATAATCTCCTGTACCTACATCTTCACGAATGGCATTACTAATTAATAATTTTAATTCGGCTTGAAATTGTGCGTCGCTAATCATTTTTTATACATTTTATAAGATGCTAAATATTTAAGCGGACTTTCAGTCCTTTTTTTGGTTCTTTTTGCTTGAACAAAAAGAACCAAAAATTCAAGACAAACCCGATCCCTCCGGGCGTTTTGTCTTCCC
>SEBM01000234.1 GCA_004296145.1 Flavobacterium sp. | reverse complement strand
TGTTAGTTACGGACATATCTAAGATATTATTGATGTGGCATTACATTACATCAACAATATAATATTAAAGTGCTTCAGCAGCTATAACTGCATCGTGACAAGCTTCTTGTACACCACCTGAAATACTTTCTAATAATTGTTCTGAAGCTACTGCTTCTGCTCTGTTTTTTAAAGCGTCTAAACTTAATTTCATAATTGTTAATTTTAATAGGGAATAATTAATGATTGACATATAATCCGTGCCATCGGACTGCTTGCAAGCGCTTTATTTAGATACGTTTTTTCACAATTGGCCTTTTGTAAAATAATTGTATTTAAACTCTTCTTTAGTTTTATGATGTAAAGATTATATTTCATCATAAATCTTGTTTTCTTTTTCTAATATGCTTTATTTAAAAAATCATATTTCAAAAAACAGAATTAATGAAAAATTTTGCTGTTCTAAAAAGTTTCATTTTCCTGAAGCCAAAACTATAGAATGATCAAATCTTGCACAAACTATGTACATCGGAATTCATGAATTCCGACAGGTAATTCATGAATTCCGTATAAAAAAAATATTAAACTACTTATTTTCAACACATTAAATTCTTATTTATTTTTTAACTTTTACATTATTCTTGAAGACTTATCCATTATTTTTGTGATAAATCCTCTTACATGTTTCATCCTAAATATCTGCTTCCGGCATTTTTATTCTTATTTTCTACTTTTTTATCTGCTCAGTCAAAAAAGAATAGTTTAACAGAACATTCTTTTGCAGATTTAAAAGAACTTTATTGGAAAAATGAGAAAAAAATTCCTCAACAATTACCCTACGCAAGGGCTTATTTAAAAAAAGCTATCAATGAAAACGAGCCCGTCGAGAGAGCAAGAGGCTATTTTTTACTTTCATTATTATCTGAAAGTGATAAAGCATTAGTTTATCTGGATAGTGCCATCTTTTTTACAAAAGATTTAAAAGATCTAAAATTTCCGGCTTCTGCTTATTCAGCAAAAGGACATGTCTACAAAAAACAGTTTAAGTACAAAGAAGCAATAGATAATTTTCTAATTGCTGAGAGCATTGCCAAACAAAACAATCAGGATTTATATTATGAAATCAAGTTTACTATAGCAGCCTTGAGATCAGAAGAATTGGGCGAAGTCAACGAGGCGCTAATATTATATAAAGAATGTTTAGAGCATTATAAAAATAAAGACGTACGCTCTTCTAATTATTCATTCCCTTATCAATTGGTTCTTTTTGGACTTGCTGATGCTTATAAAGCTCTAAACATTTCAGATTCTGCCACTTATTACAATAAAAGAGGTTATATAGAATCAAAGGCAACTGGTAGTAAATTAGCAAATGCTTTATTTACTTTGAATGAAGGAGCCAATCTTATCTTCAAAAAAAAATATAGAGAAGCTTTGGACAGTATAAATATTGCGCTTCCTAAAGTTATATTATTTAAAGATAGAGGAAACACACTGGCAGCGTATTATTATACCGCAAAAGCTTATAGTGGTTTGAATAACAAAAAAGAAGCTGTAAAAAATTTCATTAAAGTAGACTCTGTTTATACAATCTCAAAAAGAATTACTCCTGAATTCATGAGTGGTTATCCGTATTTGATTTCTTATTTCAAAAACAATGGTGATAAAGTAAATCAATTAAGATACGTAACAAAATATATGAGTATTGATAGTCTGTTGCAAACCAATTATAAAGAGTTGACCAAAAAATTACAACATGAATATGATACTCCAAATTTGATTCTGGAAAAAGAAAACCTCATCAAATCACTTCAAAAAGACAATAACAAATCATATTGGAGTATCGGATTTTTGATTCTGATTGTTTTATTATTGGCAGGTTTTAGCTTTTATCAGTATAGAGTAAAGAAAAGTTATCGTGCGCGTTTTGAAAAAATAATGAAAAATTCTGTAGCAAAAACGGAAACTACCGAAAAAGAGAATATGCAAGAACAACATGATATTCCTGAAACAGACAAATCAAAGACGGATTCTATTGGAATAAATGAGAAACTAATAAATCTCATCTTAAAAAAGCTTGCGGATTTTGAAAACACAAAAGGTTTCTTAGAACCTAATATAAGTATTCAAACCTTATCGGATGTTTTTGAAACCAACAATAAATATGTATCTAAAATTGTAAATGTTTATAAAGAAAAGACCTTTATTCAATACATAAATGATTTAAGAATTGACTATGCTTTGACATCTCTTAAGGAAGATCAAAGATTAAGAAAATATACTATTCAGGCTTTGTCAATTGAGTTTGGATTTAATAATGCGGAATCATTTTCTGCTGCTTTTCATAAAAAAACAGGTATAAAACCAACATATTTCTTAAAACAATTAGAAGAAACGGAAAACATAAACACCTAACAAACAATAAACTAAACCTTAACACTTATCGGAATTCCTGAATTCCGATAAACAAAAACATAACCTACTATAGTTTATTCGATCGTAAGTATATATTTGCAAAATAATATATAAACAAACAACCATGAAAACAAACAAAAAAGAAATCAATAAATTTGATTTAGACAAAATGAGTGTAGCAAAACTAAAAAATTTAAAAGCTATACAAGGTGGGCAAAAAGAAGATGACAAGACAATAACTGATGTAATGACTGGAGGAAACGACAGAAACACATATCAATCGAATTAAATTTAGCTTAATGAAATTTCATCCATATATTTTCATAATCGTTATTCTATTAGCAGCTTGTAAATCTTCTCAGGAAACTGTTGTGTCTACAATGCCAATTATACTTAAAAGTAATTTAACACCCATCGAATTACAGACTTGGTATCAAAAGGATTATTTGACAGACAGTATTCCCGGAATTTCATTAGATAAATGGATTGCCCAAAATAAAAAAAAATCACGTCAGGAGGTTATTGTTGCTGTCATAGACACGCAAGTTGACATAAATCACGAAGACCTGAAAAATCAGTTTTGGACAAACCAAAAAGAAATTGCTGGTAATAATATTGACGATGACAATAATGGATATGTCGATGATATACATGGTTGGAATTTCACTTCAAACAAAAAACAGGATTATATTGCCTGGGGAAACTTTGAATCAGTTAGATTTATAAAAAAATGGGATCCTGCATTTAAAGACAAAACAGAACAGGAAATTAAACCGGAAGATTTAGCAAACTATAAAGAATACCAAAGAGCTTTAAAAGTATACGAGAAGGAAACCCTTTCTTATACTAGTTGGATGAATTCTTTAAATCATAGTATCGAACTTTTTCCAATGATAAAAGATACTTTAAAGACTTTTTTTCCAAAAGAAGATTATACATATAAGCAATTAGACAGTCTTTATAAAAAACACAAATTAAATGATAAAACTTACAAGCAAATGCGAGCGAGCAATGATCGTGATTTGGGTGCTTTGATTTATTATATGATGGTAAATGTTCGAAATAATGAAGGTACTTTAGAAGCTTTAAAGGAAAGTCAGGCTGAATTAGATTCAATTCTTAATAAAAATCTAAATAAGAATTATAATGACAGAATTCTTATTGGTGACAATCCTGATGTTCTGGAAAAAGGATATGGCAGCGGTAATATAAGTATAACTAAAAAAGGCTTAAAAAATATTCAGGGTCATGCTACTAAAGTTACAGGAATTATAGCAGCAAATCGTCAAAACAATTTAGGTGTAAAAGGCGTGGCAGAAAATGTAAAAATCATGTCTCTTAATATCTCTTATTCAGGAGATGAAAACGACAAAGATATTGCAACTGCTATTTATTATGCTGTAGATAATGGTGCCAAAGTTATAAATATGTCTTTTGGAAAAGAATTTTCTGTAAATCAAAAATGGGTTTCGGATGCATTTAAATACGCTGAAAAACATGATGTCTTATTAGTTCATGGCTCAGGAAATGAACGTTTTAACGCAGATGAAAATCCATATTACCCTAGCGATAATAGTTTTGACGGAACACCTGAAGTTTCTGGTAATTTTATTAATGTTGGTTCAACATCAGCACGCTTAGACAAGACTTTTGTTTCTGCTTTTTCAAATTATGGCAAAAAAAATGTAGACTTATTTGCTCCGGGTGAACAAATCTATACCACAGCTGTTGGAAACAGTTACAAATCAGATTCAGGTACATCGCTTGCAGCTCCAATTGTATCAGGAACAGCAGCATTAATATGGTCTTATTATCCAAAACTTACAGCAATTGAGATAAAACAAATTATAACAGATTCCGGAACAACATATAATCTGGAAGTTATATTACCGGGAACAAAAGAGAAACAAATTGCTTTTTCAGAATTATCTAAATCCGGCAAAGTCCTGAATGTTTATAATGCCATGAAACTTGCTGAAAAATTGAGCAAACAAAAAAAATAATGTCTGATTTTAAAATTAAATCTCATTCAGAATATATCCTTAGAACCCCTTTATTTTCATTAACTTCTTATCTTCAATTAATTCGGGATTACTCGACAGAAAAAGCAATCGAATTATATAGTAATCCGGTTATAAAAGAAGCTATTACCTTGGCTTCACCAGAATTATGTAATGGATTAGATAAATGGGCTTCTAAAAACCCTGATTTATCTGAAGATAAAAAAAAAGCCTTCGAACTTACTTTCCTAAAGTATCTGTCACGAATGTCTTCGCGCTGTACTCCATTTGGACTATTTGCAGGTTGCTCTGTTGGAAATTTAAGTTCTGAGACAAATATTATTTTAGATTCTCTTATAAACCACAAACGCTTTACCCAATTTGATATGCACTATTGGGTAGCAATGCTGCAGGATATTGCAAATAGAAAAGAAGTTGCTGCTCATCTTGTTTTTTTTCCAAACACTTCCATATATGAAATAGGTGAATTTTATCGCTTTGTTGAGTACAAATATGTAGATACAAAACGAGAACATACTATTTCGGCGCTACGCAAAACAGATTTACTGAAGCAAATTCAATTTCAGGCAAAATCGGGAATTACCATCGATGAAATGATTTTTTTTCTGGCAGATGACGAATCTGAAAAAGAAGATGCATATGAATTTATTTCCCAACTAATTGCTTTTCAATTTCTGGTAAGTGAGCTTGATGCCGTCGTTACAGGAGATAATGAATGGAAAAAATTAATTTCAGTTTTGAATAGAATACCTGAATATAATAATCAAATTCAGTTATTTAAAGATCTAGAAAAAAACCTTTCTGATCTTGACACCGACTTAATACCTGCTGCCGAAATTTACGATACTATTAAAACAAACATTCGTAAAATCGGAACTCCATTTGAAGAACAATATCTTTTTCAAACGGATTTGAATAGTACGGCCATTAACAACAACTTAAATAAAAACGTTTCTCAAAAAGTATTAAAAGCTATTCATTTTTTAAATGGAATTCAAAAATCTATCCTAATTCAGGATTTGGAGAATTTTAAAAAATCATTTACAGAAAGATATGAGTCCAGAGAAATGCCATTGCCTTTTGTGTTAGATACCGAAATAGGAATTGGATATCTGCAAAACCAGGAAATGAATGATCATCATGAAATCCTGGAAAATTATCTATTTAAAGCTAAAAATGTAACGGAGAAAAATCAGAACTGGACCGCTATTGATTTTATTCTGAATAAGAAACTTCAGGACTGTATTCGCACTGAGGATAAAGCTATAATTCTCTCCGAAAAAGATTTTCCAGATTTTAATGCCGATTTTAAAAATACGCCTGTTACTTTTTCGGTTGTAATTGAAGTTTTTGATGATGAAAATATAGCATTAATATCAACGGGAAATACAAGTGCTTCAAAACTATTAAGTCGTTTTTGTAACGGAAACAAACAAATTTTCAATCTTACAAAAGAAATTATTCAAAAGGAAAATGACTATCATAGTGAAAAAATTCTGGCCGAAATTGTACACATACCTGAATCAAGAATTGGTAATATCATAAGAAGACCTGTTTTAAGAAAACATGAAATAAGTTATCTGTGTGCTCCCGGTGTGGCAATAGAAGACAATCTTGATTTAAATGATCTTTTGATTTCAGTTCAGTCTGGCAAAATTATGCTACGTTCTAAAAAGCATAATAAAGAAGTTCTGCCGTGTTTATCAAATGCACATAATTTTTTGACAGATTCGCTACCAATTTATCATTTTTTATGCGATATGGAGAGACAAAACACAAAACCTGTATATTCTTTTAACTGGGGTGCTTTAACAGCGCATTATGATTTTTTTCCAAGAGTAATTTATAATGAAATTATAATCTCCAAGGCAAGATGGATAATTAAAAAAGAAGAAATAGCTGTTTTTCAGAAAATGAATATAAACGATTTAGTGAAGAATTTTTCTGAATGGAGGACAAAACGAAACATTCCACGATTTGCCAATTTAAGTAATTCAAACAATACTCTTTTTTATGATTTTGATACTCAGATATGCATTATCCTATTTTTAAAATCTGTTAAAAATATGGAACAATTTAGTTTAGATGAGTTTCTATTCAGAGACAAATCGATTGTAAAAAATACCACTGAGGAAAGTTTTTGTAATCAGGTAATACTATCC
>SEBM01000233.1 GCA_004296145.1 Flavobacterium sp. | reverse complement strand
AATTATTTGCTGTTTTTTTACTTTCGTCTGATAATAAAGATATGATGAAGTTAATAATGATTAATCTATCTTTTGTCTTTAATGATTTCAATAATTTTAATTCTGATAAGCCTGCCTTGGAAATTCAAAAAAATAACCCTTTTTAAATTGTAATTTATGCTTTCAAAAAATTACAATCATATTCTTCAATTATTAAAACAACAGCAACTCCATGAACTTCAGTTCAGATCCCGTAAATACGCTTGAAAATTTAATATCACGAAATAAAACCAAGAGCATATCTCTATATATTGTAATGGTTTTGGGAGTGTTGACTTTTTTGATACTATTACCAATTATAAAAGTAGACATCAGCAGTCAAAGTCGCGGCATTGTTCGAAGTACTACTGACAATGTCCCTGTTACTGCTATTGTCAGCGGCCGCATTATTTGGGTTAATTTAAAGAATAATGCTGTGGTAAAAAAAGGCGATACACTCATCAAAATTGCGAAACAAAATCTGGAAACAGAAAAAAATACGCAATATACATTGTCAAATTCTGTCACAGAGCTTCTTTATGATATGAATTTGATTTTATCCGGACAGACTTCACATTTCAAAACTTCTACAGCAAGAGAAGATTTTGTAAAATTTCAATCTCGAAAAAACGAATTACACAGTAAAGTTTCTCAGGCTCAAATTAATTTCAACCGAAATAAAGGTTTATATAATAAAAATATTATTGCCAAAGTAGAGTATGAAAAGTACGAATATGAATTGCGTTCTGCTAATGAAGCCCTAAAAAGTTATGTCAGCGAACAAAAATCGGTTTGGGAAAATCAAAAAAGAGATCTGGAAGAACGGTTAAAAAATCTGACAGGAAGTGTTGAAAAATTAAATATTGAAGAGAATAATTATTTTATTATAGCTCCAATTTCGGGAACGATAGAGAATTTTTCAGGCTTACAGGCAGGCTCATTTTTAAATCTATCTCAACCAATTGCAACTATTTCTGCTGTCGATCATTTAATTGTGGAAAGTATTGTCTCTCCAAATGATATTGGGCTTATTTATAAAACCCAAAAAGTAAAATTTCAACTTGATGCTTTCAATTATAATCAGTGGGGTTTACTGGAAGGAAATGTAATTGATATCGACCAAAACGTTTCAATACAAGATGGTGAGACCTTTTTTAAAATACGTTGTAATTTAATATCTACTGAAATGAAACTCAAATCTGGTTATAAAACAAAGATTTCAAAAGGAATGACACTTACTACACGCTACATTATCACCAGAAGAAGCTTATATGATTTATTATTTGACAAAGTTGATGACTGGCTTAATCCAAAACAATTATCAACTGATAAGTAAGAACTAAAAATGGGATCAATAAAAATTAAGCAACATGATATTAAAGATTGTGGTGCTGCTTGTCTGGCATCTATTGGAAATCACTATCATGTTAATCTCCCTATAGCGCGAATCCGTCAATATGCCCATACTGATAAACGCGGTACGAATGTTCTTGGCATTATTGAAGGTGCAGAAAAAATGGGTTTTACTGCAAAAGGAGTAAAAGGTGGTATAGATTCACTAGATAAAATTCCCTTACCGGCAATTGCCCACGTGATTTTAAAACAGCAATTACATCATTATGTTGTAATCTACAAAGTAGAAAAAGCAAAAGATGAAAATTATTCAAAAATCACGGTAATGGATCCGGGTTTAGGAAAAATGCAAACCTATACTTATGAAGAATTTCAGAAAATCTGGTCGGGTGTTTTCGTTCTGTTTGCACAAAATGATGATTTTAAAGTCTATAATGAAAAGGTATCCCCTATCAACCGCTTTTGGCGTTTAATACAACCACATAAAAGCATTTTAATTCAAGCTTTACTTGGCGCAATTATTTTTACGGTACTAGGACTGGCAATGTCAATTTATATTCAGAAAATAACCGATTATGTTCTGGTTGATGGGAATAGAAAGCTGCTGAACCTGTTGAGTGTTTCCATGATTGGCATTATTTTACTTCAGGCTTTTATTGGTTCTCAAAAAAGTATTTTTGTAATGAAAACTGGGCAGTTAATTGATGCAAAATTAATTTTGGGCTATTATAAACATTTAATGCATCTGCCTCAACGTTTTTTTGATACGATGCAAATAGGAGAAATTACTTCACGAATAAATGATGCTGTAAAAATTCGATCTTTTATAAATGAAGTTGCGATAGATATGATCGTAAACATTTTCATTGTCATTTTTTCCTTTACATTAATGTTTACTTATTATTGGAAACTTGCTTTGGTTATTCTGACAATAATACCCTTTTATAGTTTGATTTATTTTCTTTTAAATAAATTTAATAAAAAGGTAGAAAGAAACATAATGGAGAATGCAGCTGAACTCCAAACTCAGTTAGTCGAAAGTGTTACACATATTAGAACTGTGAAAGAATTTGGTATTGAAGAATTTTCAAACTTAAAAACAGAAAATAAATTTGTAAAACTTTTATTTACAACTTATAAATCAGGTCTGAATGGTATTTTTTCTAATACTTCAACACAATTTTTAGCTTCGGTTTTTACAGTTATTTTAATGTGGATTGGGTCAGGTTATGTAATTGACAGAGCTATTACTCCGGGAGAGCTATTTTCATTTTACGCTTTAATAGGTTATTTTACATCACCTGTTGCTTCTTTAATTGGGATGAATAAAACTGCGCAAAATGCTCTAATTGCTGCAGATCGGCTTTTCGAAATTATGGATTTAGAACGTGAAAAGACAGAGAATAAAATTGAATTACATAAAGAAAACATAGGAGATATAAAATTTGAAAACGTAACCTTTAGATACGGCTCGAGAATGGAAGTCTTTAAAAACTTTAGTGCTGTATTTAAAAAAAATGAGACGACAGCAATTGTTGGAGAAAGCGGAAGTGGTAAAACTACTTTAATTTCACTTCTTCAAAATTTATATCCTATTAAGGAAGGAAAAATATATATTGGAGATTATGATACTCAGTTTATTCATTACAAAAGCTTAAGACAATCTATTGGAGTCATTCCGCAGCAGCTTAATTTATTTTCAGGAAATATTATAGAAAATATTGCCTTAGGTGATTCATTTCCCAATATTAAAATAATCTTGGAATTATCAAAACAACTAGGAATTTCAGATTTTGTAGAAAAACTGCCAAATGGATTTGAAACTCAAATTGGTGAAAATGGAGCAATGCTTTCAGGTGGACAAAAACAAAGAATTGCAATTGCCCGGGCTTTATACAAAAATCCTGATATTTTACTTATGGATGAAGCAACATCTTCTTTGGATACAAGCTCTGAAATGATTGTGAAACAAACCATTGACGATTTTAAAAAGAAAGGTAAAACCATTATAATAATAGCACACCGTCTAAGTACAATTGCAAATGCAGATAAAATATTGGTAATGGAAAATGGGAAAATTATAGAATCAGGAAGTCACCATAATTTATTAGAAAAAAAAGAAAAATATTTCGATCTATGGAAAAAACAAAGTTTGGTTTAAATTATTAAAATATGAATTGGAATCAACAATCAATTTAAATTGAATTAGGCAGAATTAATCATCTGTAAATTGGTTAGAAAATTGTCGTGCTACGGATATAAAGTAAAAAAGCTTCAGATCTCTCTGAAGCTTTTTTACTTTAATCATTGACAAAAAAATGATTATCAACAGTTTATTTTAGCACGCTATTTAATTCAACAACCTCAAAGTCATCATTATTCTGTAGCAGATGTTTTAATATAGGAATATGTCCTTGTCCAAAAATTAAAATAACATATTTGTCCGAAGGTTCAACCTGATTCATAATATTTGAATAAATGGCAAGATTTCTTAAATACCAATCTGATACCGATTGTGCTCCTGCAAAATTTTTACCAGCTCCAATCTTTGCTATATATTTTAGATAAATTGATAAATTTCTCTTTAATTCTTCTGGTTTGTTTATGTATTTTAAAACTTCGGTTATTGTGCCGTTTTTCAATTTACTATCAAAATCATTTATCATTCCTTTTGCCTGGGTTCCTAAATCCTGCAGCAAATAAAGTTGATTATTCTCTTTTGCGGTTGCGCCCACTAAGCTATCGTGAACCATTCCATAAAATTTGTCGATACAGTTTACCTGATTTAATTTTAATTTTTTAGCCAACCTAAAACCAATTTGCTCTCTTTCTGAAATTGAAAGTTTATAATTCCCTTTTACATATAAATTAAATAAACTGTCGGTGGAACGTTGCTTCTCAATTGGTTTTTCAATCATTACTTTAGTCGCTTTTGTTTGAGACAGAACATTCGTTAAATCTTCTAATTCACCTTGTCTCTTAGCGCTAAAAAAATCATCTGTTTTGAGTTCAAATTGATCTGTATGTGGGTTTTCAAAATGAATTGTACCGATTAATAAGATTTTGGTTTTAGGCTTAGATGCTTGTCCAAAAGCTGTTGTAACTAATAAAAGGGTAATTAAAAATGTAGAAATTGTTTTAATGAAAGTCATTTTTTTAGTTTATTTTTTATTTTCCAAATACAAAGTCTTTAAACAAAGCCTAAATCGCACATATTATCAAATATCGTTTTTATTTATTCAGCTCTTTTTCAATTTCTTTGATAAGTTCAATTGCTTCTGGCTTTGTATTTTTGTCATAAACCCTTATGTTATTTTTCCCTAGTTTGACAAGAAAAGCCATTGACTTTTTAAATTTTGGATCTGAATATAATTTTGCTTCAGATTTATCTGCATTTTCTATCATTTTATCAAAACACTTAAACAGAAAATCATTGTACATTTCATCAACTTCGTTAATTGACGGCACATATATTTGATAATAATTTAAGATTTTCTGTTTTAATTTTTCGTCTTCAATGTAGCCAATTTTACCACTAGACTTAAAACCTTCATAATTACCAATATTCATTTTGGGTCCATGTGCATAAATAGGAAAATTAACTTCTTTATTAGTCTTTTGTATACTGTCAAGTTGAAAAGCTGTAAGCCCTAAAAGTTTTTCATAACCAAGATTGGTCTTTTCATATGCTTTTCTTTCATCATCCAAAATTTTTATATCATTTTTTAAATCATTTTTTAAATTATTTAAAAAAATAGAAACTTCTTCTTGTTGATGTCTGTGTTCACTCCAACCGTGTAGTCCTATCGAAAGTGTTACAGCAAAAACGATTATGCATATTTCTATAATGATTTCTTTTGCTTTCTCTCCAAAAGTGTGTTCTGTATTTTTCGCAGTCTTGTAAATTTTTTGAGTATGTTTCGTTACTTCTTCTTGCATGTTGTTTTGGTTAAAATATTATCTGGTTAATTTGTTTATTTTTCATTTTTAATAAATGGCTCGAAACTTATTTATACGTGTGAAAAAATCATACAAAACGACTCAAATCAGAGTATATATGTGTGATAATTATTACAGGTCATTTATTTTCAAATATATAATTTTTCCATTATAAATCATCATGAAGACCTTTATTTTACTGAATACATCAAGCAATTTGCAATTCATCCACAAAAGGTATAATTTTTAGTTATTTGTAGTTTTTTCTATTTGAGTATAAGATTTATTTTCAAGTATGGACTTAATAGTATTGCTAATTTCATCCAAGTTATTTTGTTTATTATTTGATAATAAAATAATGGTAAAATTACGATTACTTACTAATAAGGCTTGGTTATTAAACGCAGCACCGTCATGGATATGTTCTACCACTTTTTGTTCCTGAATATTTCCTTCTCCCAATCCTGTCTGATTTCCTTTAGAAAAAGGTATAAAAAGTTCACCAGTTGATTCAGGAGTTATTAATTCAAATGAATTAATTGCCTGAGACCATATAAAAAAATCTTCCATATTTAATGCTGTCCATCCGGAGATATTATATTTTATGAGATCTTGCTTTCCTTGATTATTAAAAGATTTAGCAAAAAAAACTTCTTTCTCATCAGGATCAACAACTCCATTCTTAATCCCGATAGGACGAAGCATTTTTTTTATAACAAAAGAATTAAAGGACATACCAGTAATTTTTTCGATTATTCTTCTTTGCAGGAATACATTGTTATTATTATAATCGTACCTTGTTCCTGGTTCAAAATCAAGCGATTCTGTTTTCATTAGTGCTTCAAAGTTATCGGAATCCTCATTGACCTCGTTCCATTTTATTTGTGGCAGTCCACTTGTGTATTGAAGTAAGTTGATGATTTTAATTTTACTTGACCAAGATGGCAATTCTGGAAGAAACTTAGATATTGCATCGTCCAATTTTAATTTGCCTTGCTCTTTAAGCATCATAATTCCAACAGCATTAAATTCTTTGGCAATTGAACCGATATGGAAACGGTATTTTTTATTTAATTGAATTCTATCACTTGCATCTGCTTTTCCAAAAGCTTTTTTATACACTATTTTCTCTTTTTGAGAGATTAAAACATTTCCGTTAAATAATTTCAAACGATGAGCTTTAAGAAACAAACTATCCAATTCTATTTCTTTTTGAAAAGATTGAGAGTTGCTACTTGCACAAATTATAATCAAAAAAGTAAAGATTAGAAA
>SEBM01000232.1 GCA_004296145.1 Flavobacterium sp. | reverse complement strand
TTTTATCCCATTGATTACCAGAATAAATTTCATTTTCATTATAACTAAATTTATCACTAAAGTAATTTGTTATCAAAAATGAGATATCATTTTCGTATTTATACAACAAACTATTGATGGCAACTGTATTCAAATCGGCACAAATTCCGACTAATCTGTTCGTCGTATCGTGACCGCTTTCGCGCATGCTTCTGTCGTGTGTAAAATAATGATCCAGCTCGGTATCAAGGATTTCTCTTTCCAGATATTTCTTTTCAAATTCTCTTGTCGAAAGATTATATTTTGGCGCATACTTTTCTAAAATATCATCAAAATGGCCTTCTTCAACCTCAAACGGAAGTCCGATTCCTTCGGCTTTGTAACGGTTTAATCCATTCGGCGTAAGCCTTTTCCCCTGCTCCATCCAAACGGTTTTGTATTCTTTGATGGCAGTTCTCAAATGTCTTTCAATCCATTCAATATCAGGATTTGACTTTTCAATAATATCTAAAATTAAAGAAGTATATAGCGGCGGCTGCGTTCTTGTCAGATAATAACTTCTGTTGGCATTCAGAATTTTACCATAATGATCAATCTGATATTTGAAGTTTTCGGCCATGCCAAAAGCCAAATCTGTTTTATCGTCAATCAAAAGTCCCATTGTGATGAAGTAGCTGTCCCAACCGTACATTTCATTAAACCTTCCGCCTGGAACTACAAACGGAATGCCATCAGTTTTTCCATTTTTAGTTTGAAGTGCCAAAGCCAAAATTCCCGGTTTTTTATTCAATGATAAAACATATTCCGGTGAAATATCTTCAGGCAACTGAACGACTTTTAAAGTTGGATTTGATGCTTCTAATTTTTGAAAATATTCAAAGGCGAAAGCATCTCCCGCAGGAACATATAAATACGAAACAGCATTTTCTATTTTATCATCTTCCACAATTTTTTTTACTCCGGCAGCGTCAATCGTTCTGGTTAATCCGTTCCAGTATAAGTCTTTTATTTTTCTCGAAATTCTCTTAACCGGATCTTCTGTAATATCGTCTAAATGTATTTCGGCAAACTCAGCATTCTCTTTTTTAGACAATGCCAATTCCTGCAACAAATTAGAAAGCTGATACGTTCCTTCAACAACAAACGAATTACCTTTTTCATCTTCGAGCAAAAAGCTTTTTGGTCCTTTGTCGTCAATGGTTATTTTTTTGTCGCCATCAGTATCTTCCTGAGCCAGTAATTGGCTAAGAGTCTGATTTATGTGTAATTTAAATTTCATTTTTTGAGGTAATTTTTTTGAGAATAAAAAAGGAAATCAGCAATAAAGACATCGGAATTAAAGTAAAATAAAATGCTTTTTCCGGGCCTTCATTTTTGAATAACCAGCCTGTAATACGCGAACCTAATGTTCCTCCCAAAGCAGAAAAAATAACAATCAATCCCGTCATTGAACTTTGAAGATTCTTTGGCAGCGAACTCAAAACAATTGAATTCAGCAAAGGATAAATTGGTGCAATAAACAATCCGATCAACGGAAATGCGAAGGCAATTAGCGGAATATCAGAAAGCGTATCAATGTTTTTAACTTCAAGTCCGACCACATTTGGAAGCACAAAATAAACAATAAGCATAGCTGCAATAACGCAAACGGTTAAAACCCAGATCCAGTTTACATGTTTGGTTATAATTCCTGCTATCAATCTTCCTACAGCCAATGAAATTGCCAAAATACTGGCCATCATAATACTTATATTTTCAGGCAGATGAAGCACTTTTGTATTGAATGTCGGCAGCCACGAAAGAATTCCCTGTTCAATCATAACGAATAGAAAAACACTTATCACAAAAATCACGGTTAATACCTTGGCAATCAATTTGAACATTTGCAGAAAATCATCTGTAAAGCTGGCTCCGGCGGTTACTTCGGTTTCTTCAAATTTGGTAAAAAACAGAAACAAAAAAGAAACTATAGACAATCCGGCTAAAAACCAATATACATTCAACCACGAATTTGGATCGTTTTCATTATTAAAGGCAGGAAATAAAAAATAGGCCAGCGCAATCCCAATCATAAAAACACCTTCGATACTGCTCATCAATGCATTGTGTTCTTTTTGATTTTCTGTCACGGTTCCAATTAAGGAATAAACCGAAACTTTTATCAGCGCAAAAGAAACACCGACAGTTGCAAACAGAATTTTAGCATTGTCAAAAGAATTTCCAAAATACATTGAAATACAGGCCAGAGTCACCAAAGCCAAACCTGTAAGCATTGCTTTTTTGTAACCAATTCGGGGGAGAAATGAGGCTATAAAAAAAGAAACAATTGCAATAGGCATATCTTTAAAGGCTTCGAGAATACTGGCCTGTACTTCATCGACTCCGTAATTTTTTTGAGATTTTAGAATTACAATACCAACACTATTCAGTAAAATAGCAAAGACAAAATAATTGAGATAAAGGGATATTTTTATTCCTAGGTTTTTCATTAACAGCTTAATTTGTTTATAAAAGTGCTTATAAAATGGTATTATATAAAGTTACAAAAAATACCAAATGCTGCTTTTGGCAACAGCATTTGGTGAAATATCAATTAACTAACAACAAACTAAAAGTTAATGGCTACAGAAAATCTGAAAGCGCGTCCTAAAATTGGTCTTGCCATAAACACATCGCTTGCCGCAGATGTCGTTTGTCTCGGATCTCCTTCTGTTAAACCAATTTCGTTGAATAAATTCGATGCATCAACTGCAAAACGAAGGTTATTGTAGGTATAATTTAAACCTGCTCCAACTTCCTTGTAAGCCGGTAAAACCTGTCTGTTATCCTGATTAGTGAATTTTTTATCATAATATGAAAACTGTACATAAGCTGTAAAATCTTTTGTGATATCAACTTCTGGTCTTAGGTTACAGAAGAATTTAGGGATTCTTCTCGCTGTGTTTCCATTAAAATCAAATGTAGAACCATCTGCATTTGTTCCTGTAAAATTATCATACTCCGGTTTTTGAACAGTAAAAGTAAAATTCAGTTTTACCATTTCATATCTTGCATTGGTTTCTACTTCAAGACCAATATTGTTTACGTCTGCGAATTTGTTTTCAGAGCTTCCGTCAGATAAAATATCTGTAAAAGCAACGTTTTTAAGGTTCATATGAAATAAATTAGCATTCACAGAGAAAAACGAATTAGCATATTTGTAACCCAATTCAAACTGGTTTACTTCTGTGTTTTCCAATTTGCTTAAATCGGCAGCATTGTCGTAAAATGATTCCTCAATTGGCGATCTGAAACCGTGGCTGTAACGAACATAAGAAGCCATATTATCATTAAATTTATAATTTCCGGCAGCAGTATACGACCATTCACTCACATCGTATCTCCAGTATGTATACGGATTTCCTTTTACCGTAGTTACCGCATCATCTGCAGTATTATTGTCGATTACGCCCAAATCTTCAGCAAAGAATCTTGCATTGTCTCTGTAACCTGAGTATTTGTCTTTATTGTATCTTAAACCTGCATTAAAAGTCAGATTATCAGTTGCTTTTATTTCTGCATCAGCATAAACATCGTTTAATAAACCTTTTGTTTGTGCATCTCTTTCTAACCAGGTGATTCTTTCTACGCCATTCCACGTATGATTTACTCCGGTTGTATTGTCTTCAACATTCAATAATCTCGGATTGTCTGAAACGCTTACCAAATACGAATTCCAGTTCCAGTATTGATTTGATTTCCAGTTAGAATAATAATATCCGGCTGTTAATTTTACAGGATCTAAGTCAAAAGAAAAAGAGAAATTATTAGCAAAATTGTCCATTTTTTTGTGAATGTACCAATGATCTGCTCTCATAATCAAAGCATTTGGGTCAACAGCTGCTCCGTTATCCACGTAAGTGTAAGTCAAATTTCCTGCAGTTGTATTCTGAATATCTGTTGCATACGCATCTTGTGTCCAGGGACCTCCGTTTGGAAAAATAGCGTTGTAATTCAAATCGATAGCCGTTTGTTTGAATGCATTTTTGAAAGTTACTTTATCAGAAATTTTCTTTTTGAATTCAGCTCCGATGGAATTGATTACCGGATGAGAACCGTCTTCTAAATCAGCGCTGAAAGTTCCGCCACCATATTGAGGCACATTCAAATGACTGAAATTTACTGAAGTTAATGTTCCGTAATTTGGATCAAAGCCGTCTATACCTTCAATTTTTCCGTTATTGCTTTTTAATGGAATTGGCAGATAGAATGTATTTCTGTCGTTAAGGTGTTTGAAATTAACTCTCAAATAATCGTTATCATCAAATTTATAGGTTAAATTTCCTTTGATCTGACCTCCTTTATTAGCTGTAAACCCAGTATTTCTCACACCGTTATCAGCTCTGTAAAATCCTCCAACATTAAAGAATAATTTATCCTGAATTAAAGCGCCCGATAAATTAAGATCTGTTCTGAACATTCCATAATCTGAAGTCGAGAATTTAGCTCTTCCCTGAAAATCATTTTGTCCCGTTTTTGAAATAAAATTGATTATTCCCCCCGGAGCATTATTAGCAAAAATTGACGCAGAACCTCCACGAACCGCTTCCATTTTGCTTACGGTTTCGTCCAGTCTGTAAAAAGTATCGGCGTTGGCAAATTGCAAAGCACCGTCTTCAAAAACCGGCAATCCGTCTTCCTGAATTTGTACATATTCGTAAGCTCCCGCAGACGGAATTCCTCTTGCAAAAAGGTTATTTCCAATTTCTCCTCCAGAGGCTTCCACAACAAATCCGGGAATTGTTTGTAATAAAGCTGCCGTACTCGACGGTGCTCTGTCTTCTATCGCTTTTGCTCCCATTGTTGTAATGGCCACACTCGATTCGAGTTTAGATCTCGGACTTGAAGATCCTGTTACGACAACTTCTTGTAAATTTTGAGATTCGGTTTCCAGAAAAAGGTTTTCTTCTATTGATTCCCCTTCTTTTAACGTGATTTTTTTCTCGAAACTTTTATAACCTACGTTTGTTGCAGAAATAGTATAATTTCCTGCTGCAACATTTGAGAATACATATGCTCCGTTTATATCAGTAACCACATTTTGATCTGCTCCTTTTAATGATACATTAGCTCCCGGAACAGTTTGTCCGCTTTCGTCGAATACTTTTCCCGAAACGGTATTTTTCTCCTGTGCAATTAAGCTGGCTGGCACAGCAATTAGGCAAAATGTAAAAATTAATCTGCCCAGATACTTGTTAATCAGTTTCATTTCTTTTTGGTTTGGTTAGTAAAATTTGTAAATGTTAATGTAAACTTAATAAGTAATTCAAACCTGAATGCGAAATTATAATCGAAAACGTTTTCGAAATCACCAAAAACGTTTTCGAAAATGTTTTTTAACCGCAAAGTTCGCAAAGTTTATACGCAAGGGGCGCGATTTTTTCCCTCTTCTTTGCGAACTTTCGTTATGTCTAAAATGTATTAAAAAAATCTTTGCGCACTTTGCGGTTAAGATTTTTATATTCCACTCACATTATTTTTACTACATTTATTTTATGAATGATACGAAATTAATTGATATCGCTTCGGCATTAGGAATCTCCGTTACAACTGTCTCCAAAGCACTTAAAGGCTACAGTGATGTGAGTCAGAGTACGCGCGCAAAAGTTATGGAAATGGCAGACAAGATGAATTATATGCCTAATTCTGTTGCTGTAAACCTGCGTACTAACGAAACCAAAACGATTGGCGTAATCATTCCGGCAACGGTGCATCATTTCTTTTCGAGCGTTTTAAACGGAATTTTAGAAGAAGCCGAAAAAAGAGGTTATCTCGTTATCATTCTGCAATCCAGCGAAAAATACGAACTTGAGAAAAAACAAGTTGCACTATTATTACAAAAAAGAGTCGACGGGATTTTGATGTCACTTTCAAACGAAACAGACGATTTCTCACATATCAACGACGCGATCCGCAAAAATACGCCTGTGGTTTTGTTTGATAAAATTGCCAAAAGAGTCGATTGTTCTAAAGTCGTGATTAATGATATGAAAGCGGCTTATGATGCTGTTACTTATTTAATTGAAAAAGGATTTAGAAAAATAGCGCATTTTCGCGGTTCATATGTTCCTCAGAATTCGATTGATCGTTTTTTGGGATATAAAAAAGCTTTGGAAGATCATAATATAAAATACGATCCAACTTTGGTTTACGTCTGCGATCATAATACCGATTTTGAAGATGGTTATGAAAATGCCGAAAAATTAATGACCGATCACAAAGATGTCGATGCTGTTTTTGCTGTTACTGATTTAGTCGCAATCGGAATCATTAAATATTTTAACGACAAAAAAATAAAAACACCAGAACAGGTTGCCGTTTTCGGATTCAGCAATTGGTTTATGAGTACCGTGATTTCTCCCAAATTAACCACAATTGATCAGCCCGGTTATGATATCGGATTTCGTGCGGCTTCTATTTTAATTGATGAAATTGCTCAGATTAAAGAACATATTCCTGTTGTTCATCAATTTGTAGAATTGCCAACTCATATTATTGAAAGGGAATCTACGATGAGAGGGTAAATAGATGAACAAGCAATAACATGAAAAAATCAATATTTATC
>SEBM01000004.1 GCA_004296145.1 Flavobacterium sp. | reverse complement strand
GAATTATATGCTTCTTGTATATCTTCAAAAGAAAAATCTCTACTATTTACTTTTGGTTTTAATAAACCCAAATTGGCAAGTTCAGTTGCTTTTTGCATGATTTCTCCGTGATGGTCCCTTCCTTCACCTGTAAGAAGCGGCAATAAAGTAAATACTCCGGAATAAGTTGCTCCACGAAAAGAAAGCGGCGCCAGACTGTGAGATCCCCAACCTAAAATACTTACAACATGTCCTGTATATTTTTTTATTGCTTTAAAAGAATTATCTAAAACACTTCCTCCAACGGTATCAAAAACAACATCAAATCCTTTTCCATCAGTGTAAAGTTCAATATATTGTTCTACAGAAACCGCATTATAATTAATGGCAGTTACATCGTACGATTTTATTTCTTCTATGTTTTCTGCACTTCCTGTGGCATAAACTATAGCTCCAAAAGATTTTGCTAATTGAATCGCAATATGTCCTACACTGCCCGCTCCTCCATGAATTAAAACTTTCATTCCTTCACCAATTTTTGCCCTGTCAACAAGACCTTCCCAAGCAGTAATAAACGCTAACGGAATTGCTGCTGCTTCTTTAAAAGATAAAGTTGAAGGTTTTATGGCTAATAATTTCTGATCAACGACCGCATATTCTGCAAGAGCCCCCTGTACCCCTCCTATTCCACCCGTCATGCCATAGACTTCATCTCCGGAAGAAAAAGAAGTTACGTCTTTACCAACGCTTTCAACTATTCCAGCCATTTCAATTCCTAGGATTGCAGGAAGCGAAACCTGCGCGTGAGCACCATTTCCGGCTTTAATTTTTGTATCCAGCATATTCACTCCACTGGCTTTTATTCTGACTAAAACTTCACCTTTTGCAGGTATTGGTTTCTCAATATTTTTAATTTGAAAATCTCTTCCAAATTCTTCAAGGATAAGTGCTTTCATATTTTTATATTTACTAATATTGTTATTATTAAAAATTTACAATGCAAAGTTCTACAATGTTTAATTGTAAATTGTTGTAGATTTTAGCCCTAAAAGTGTATTTTATTGTTATGGTAAATGATGTATTGCATGAACCTTTTGAACTGGTTCTGAAAGAATTAACGGAAGAATGTCCAAAAGGTGAACATATGCACAGTTTTTTTGAACTTGTTTATATTGTTCAAGGCAGCGGAACACAGCGTATTAACAATAATACAGTTCCTTACAAAGCCGGTCATTTGTTTCTTTTAACTCCCGAAGATTTACATAGTCTTGATTTTGAAGAACCAACACAATTGTTTTTTATCAGGTTTAATAATATCTATGTAACAGGGAATTATCAGCAGGAATTATTACAGCAAATAGAAATTATACTCAAAAATGCTTCGCACGAACCGGGCTGTATCTTAAAAGATGAAGATGACAAAATTGTAGTTCATCCCATTATAGATGCCATTATCAGGGAACATACCAAAAGAGGATTATATCATAAAGAATTGCTTTCGCAGTATATCAATACTTTGCTGGTAATTGTGGCAAGAAATATTATGATGGCGCTTCCTGAAAAAATCAATAATCAAAGCGACCCGAAAGTTCTTCGAATATTGCAATATGTTCAGGCAAACATCTATAATCCTGAAAAACTAAAAGGAAGTCATATTAGTACCAAATTCGGAATTTCTGAAACCTATCTGGCTCGTTTTTTCCGCAAACATACCAATGAAACACTTCAGGAATATCAAACCAATTATAAGCTTAAATTAATTGAAAACCGTTTATTAAATACTGATATGCGGATCAATGAAATTGCTGCAGAATTTGGTTTCACAGACAAAAGCCATTTTAATAATATGTTCAAAAAACACCGCGGAGTAAATCCGACGGAATTCCGTAAGATGTTCTTCGGATTTGGAAATTTTGGTTATTAGAAGCTAATTCAGGCATCCTTTTTCATTAGAAATATTCGTTTAAAAATAAATTTATTAACTTTGTAAAAACTTTGATAAATATTTATTATATAAACTTATATTTGTTAAACAAAACTTTTTAGAAATGGCACAGTCAGCAATATTTTTATCCGGAGAAATACTTAAACGGGCAAAAGAGCAAAACATTGAGATTTCTAATATGTCTTTACAAAAGCTTTTGTTTATTGCCAATGGATTATATCTTGCCAAAAATGGTACTCCGTTAATTCAGGAGCCTATTGAAGTATGGCCATATGGTCCGGTAATTAAATCTGTTTATCAGGAATTTAAAACTTATGGAAACTCAGCCATAAAACAAATTCCGCTAAGTTATTCTATCAATCAGCACAAAGAGCTGGACAAAGCTGCCGATGATGTTGTAGAATTTGCTTTGGAAGTTGCCAAAAACCTTAACGCCATACAGTTATCAAACTGGACACATCTTCCTGAATCTCCCTGGACAGAAGCGAAGAAAAAAAACGAAAAAGAAATATCTAATGATCTTATGATCAATTATTTCAAGAAATTTGTAAACAAACCGATAAGCGAATAATGGGAGGCTTCAATCTCGGCGGACTTATCGATGATGTTGCCAATGCTCCTGCCAGTTCGGTCTCTATTGCCGAATTTATTTCTTATGAAAAACATCGTTCAGATATCCAGAACTCCAACCAAAACATGGTCGAGAGAAAACGATATGCTGAATTAATATTTGCTTTTACCTGCGTTTGGTGCATCTGTATTTTCTTTATCCTGATGTGGAAAGGTCTTGGTAAATTAAATTTATCAGACGAAATCATCATTACCCTGATTGGTTCTACAACTTTAAACATTCTGGTTTTCTTTACTTTGGTAACGAAGTATCTTTTTAATTCAGATAAATCCACGTAGATTTCACTCAAATCTTTTAGATACCTACAAACACTTCTTTAATTGAGCTTTTCTGTATAGAAATGATTCAATAGAATTACTATTGCCTTATTCTGTTATTTTAAAAACTTTCAGCAGCTATTTATTTTTTTTGTTTTGGTTCTCTTTATAATAATGTAAGAATTTACATTATTAACATAAAATAAGCAAATCAAGACATCTATGGCACATTTCGCAGATCAGGTTAAAATTACTATTGACGGATTTACACTAAACGTTATTCATTCAGATTTAAAAGTCAGCCAGAAAATGGCAGATCATCATCATTTTTCTTTTACATGGTATTATGCAGCAGAAAATGTTATTGATCCCGTAAATCAGGCAAAAGCACTTCGCAAATATTTGGGAGCTGAAGTTATTTTTACTTTTCTGGTAAACGGAATTCGTCTGATGTCAAAAGGAATTATCAATAATTTGGTATCCCAAGATCGAAACGGTAGCCCTGACGGCATGTACGTAACGGGGATAAGCCATACTGCAAGTCTGGATGACAATAAAAAATCGAGAATCTTTCTTGAACTTCCGTTACAGAATATTGTTCCTGGGATTTTATCAGAAGGCCCTTCAGATTTTTACCAAAAAGAAGCTATTTCGCCAACGTACCGAAAAGAGTTTAAATATCTCGCGCAGTATAATGAAACCAATTTTGAATTCCTAAAAAGAATAGCCACACGTTATGCACAATGGTTTTATTTTGACGGAATGCGCATGCAGTTCGGACAGCTGAAAACCAGCAAAGTAAAACTTATAAATAATGTATCGCTGGAAGATTTCAAAATCCAACTGAATCTTGCTCCACATAAGATTTCTCTTGGAGCTTATGATGAAAATAATGCTGCCAATGTAAGAAGTTCGTCAATCAAGACTTCAGAAGGCAGCCGTGACAGCTTCTCTACTATTGTAGGTTATACCCAGGGCAATATATCACAGCCTGATCTGCACATGGGTTCGCATACCTCAAACGCAACTGACAAGGAAGAAATTGAGCAAATGGTCAAACTGCATACCGCAGGACAGGATGCCAACAGTGTTTATTACAGCGGAACATCTTATTTCCCAATTGGTGTCGGGCAGGTTTTTACTATTATAAACGGAACTGTTGAACATGAATTATTAGCCATAGAAATCACCCATTTATCAACACTGCACGGAAATTACAGCTGTGAGTTCAAAGCCATTCCGGCGGATGTTGCCGCACCACATTATACCGATGTCGAAGTTTTTGCAAAAGCAGAAAACCAACCCGCAAAAGTAACCGATAACAACGATCCCGAAGGAATTGGTCGCGTGCGTGTAAAATTCAACTGGGGAAATGGTTATACAACAAGTGACTGGATGAGAATGATTCAGCCACATTCCGGCGGTGGCAAAGGATTTTATTTTATCCCGGAAATAGGCGAAGAAGTTTTAGTAGGTTTTGAAGGCGGCAATATTCAGAGACCGTTTGTTATGGGAACAGAATATAACGGGCAAAATAAAAGCAGTTATGCAACTGAGAATAATGATAAAAAAGTTATTCAGACACGAAGTGGTAACCGAATTATTTCTGATGACGAAACTGGAGACATTACAATTGAGAGTCAAAAAGGACAGACTATAGCTGTAATTTATGGTGACGGGAATATTAAGCTTAAAGCTCCTAAAAATATTGAACTGGAAGCTGGGGAAGATATTATTATAAATGCAGGAAGAAATATGATAACAACAGTTGGTCTTGACAAAACAGATACTATACAAGGAAATCATACAGAGACAATTATTGGTTCAAAGTATAGCACTATAGGTTTAGATTTCTTAATTAAAGTATCGGGTAGTTTTAAAGAATATGTAATGGGAAAAATTGAATCACATACAGAGAAAGAAAGAAAAGAGTTTGCTTCAAAGGGAGTCGATATGAGTAGTGAAGGTTCTATTAAAAAACATGCTCAAAAAAATCTGAATAATAATAGTGGTGAAAATTCAACGCAAAACTAATAACTTTTATAATGAGAGAACGATATTCTGAAAGCGAGCTAATAAAAACAAGTGTTGGAGATCACCATATTTTTTCTGACGAAAATATAACCACAAGTGCAGGCGGGCAAATAAAAGAATCCTGTGATGGAGAAATTATTTATTCGGACCCAGAAACTGCTCCGGAACTAAAATTAGGTAATTATTTTAAAAAAGGTTATTGGACCAATCATAAAGACGAACAAATATTACGAGCAGTTTATGGGCAAAAACTTAGATTTCATATAGAATTTGATTTGGAACAGGCAACCGTAGGCGATACGTTTGAGTTTGGCTTGTATGATGATGATCGTAATGATTATTATGAAGATACTGTAAAAAACGTTGATGACTTTATAAATCTGATTCATCCAGAATCCGGTCAAGATTATAAAAGTGAGAAAATTGGTAAAGACGGCAAAACTGTTATTGAATTTACAACGACAGATAATCTTGAAAATTTGGTTGAAAAATGTGATACTGATAAAATTTTCGAACTCTATTTCCGATGTTCATACAATGGCAAATACGGAATTGAAAATGTAGAATTACCATTGCGTCCAGTTCATTACCTAAAGCTAGGATCCTTAGTAATAGATCGTTATAAGATGCCTGGCATAAATCCTGAAGGGACAGATGTTGCTGAAGATATGTGCTATGGTACAGGATACAAGAAAGAAAAACCAATTTATTCACCTGAAATAGTACAAAAATATAAGAATCAGTATCAGACTTTTGGCTTTGATAATTTTACACATCGTTTATTTTCAAACGATGATAACAGTAGTTTATACGAACAATTAGAAGAAGAGAAGATTGAAAAAAAAGAAAATAAACTGGAAGATTTATACAAAAGCAAAATTGACAATGTGTACGTAAAAAAAACCGATGATATTGATATAAAAAAAGCAATGAAGCTACGTAATAAAAATAAAAAAGCATTTTATTCTACGCAAGAGTGTTATGATACTTTTTATGATCCAAAATTTAAAATTCCGTGGACTGATTTTAAAATTCCATTTCCAGCATATCCTTCAGGATTAGATATAAGGCTTTTTGATAATTTATCAGATGAGCATTTGTTTTATGATTTCAAAAATATTGCAGAGTTTTATTTTGCGAGAGGCGAAATGCAAGACAATCTGGATGAACTTATCGCTAAATTTAAGCGAAATGAAGGCGGCGTTTTTGAAAGTGAAGTAATGACCAAGCACGCTTTACAAAGAAGTGAAACTGATGAATATTGCCAAAAAGTAGAAGACTACATTGCAGAACAATTAAAAAACAGTTTTTCTAAGCTAGAGGATGTCGAAGATGTTGAGCCGTATTTTTTAAAAATGATGAAAGACAAGCCTTCTTATTTTAATTCTAAAGGAGAACGAGATCAAAATAATAAGAAAAAGGAATTCACAAAACCTACATATTCATATGGTAAATGGAATGAAGTTCCTACAAAAGCGACAGATGGTTTAACCATTGCCTTAAATGATATTTGGGCTGCAGAAGTTTTATTAAAAGAATTAGAATTTGCAGGTGACAATTATATTGCAAAATATGAAGTAATCCTATGGGATCATTTTGGTTTGGATTTACCAGATATGGAAAAAATTTTCAACGTTATACCAAGTGTAAACGAAACATTTATATGTTGGTTTATATTGCAACATCTTCGAGGATACAAACCTTTTTTTACTAAAATAAAATTTGAAAAGAAGTTTGATGGAAGTCTACAAATAGGCAAAGAAGAACTCAAGAAAATGAGAGAAGATGAGAAAGAAAAAAAAGCTAGAGAGCTAAATCAAAAGATGAGAGATGATATGTGGAGACAATCTAAATTTTAAAAACATAAAAAATGAATGAATTTTTGTTGATTTTCAGAAGAGATTTTATATCAAAAGACGCACAACCTTCTCCGGAAGAGTTACAACAACATTTACAGCAATGGCAAAACTGGTTTGGCGGCCTTGCTGCTCAGGATAAATTAGCAAGACCTTTGCAACGCTGGGACGGACAAGGAAAACTTGTTGGCTCCAAAGGAATTACAGATGGCCCTTTCGTAGAAATAAAAGAATCTATCGGCGGACTAATCATTGTAAAAGCCAAAGATTATGACGAAGCCGCAACAATAGCACAAGGATGCCCAATTTTGAATTTCGGAGGAAATGTAGAGATTAGAATGGCGATTTAGGGAAAAGTTTTGTTTGAGGTTTGGAGTTTCGGGTTTCAGGTTTCAAGTTTCATGTTTCAGGTTTCATGTTTGCGCAAACTTGTCATTCTGAGGAACGAAGAATCTTCGTTAGAAACTCGACAAAGCTTTTTAAACTCATTTTTGTGTCATTTCGACGAAAGGAGAAATCACATAAAGAAACTCCGCAAAAAAACTCCGTAAACTTGTTATTCTGAGGAACGAAGAATCTTCGCAAGAAGCTCAGCAAAGGTTTTAAGCTCATTTTTGTGTCATTTCGACGAAGGAGAAATCACATAAAGAAACTCCCTCAATCTTGTCATTCTGAGGAACGAAGAATCTTCGCGAGAAGCTCGACAAAGGTTTTAAGCTTATTTTTGTGTCATTTCGACGAAGGAGAAATCACATAAAGAAACTCGCCTCAATCTTGTCATTCTGAGGAACGAAGAATCTTCGTAAGTAAATCCATAAAGTGAATCACCAATCTTTGTCGAGTTTCTAACGAAGATTCTTCGTTCCTCAGAATGACAAGTTTGCGCAAACACGAACCTGAAACATGAAACCTGAAACTTAAAACAAAAAACCTTCAAACAAAAAACAAATAAATGAACAACCAAGAACTCATACCAAACCTGTTTAGAACTGAATATCAAAAAATTGTTTCAGTTCTGTGCGGTTTGTTTGGCATTCATCATATCGAAATTGCCGAAGATATTGTGAGTGATACTTTTCTTGCTGCTTCTGAAACCTGGGCAATAAAAGGAATTCCTGAAAATCCTACGGCATGGTTGTATACCGTTGCCAAAAACAAAACCAAAAACTATTTTAAAAGAAGTACGATTTTTGAAACTAAAATTGTTTCTGAAATAAAATACAATTCCCCACTCAATAATCCCGAAATCGACATTGATTTATCGGATCAGAATATTGCAGACAGTCAGTTGGCGATGATTTTTACGGTTTGTAATCCGTGTAATTCTGATGAAGCACAAATTGCACTTGCGCTGAATTTGCTTTGTGGTTTTGGTATTAGCGAAATCGCTGATGCTTTTCTTTCGAATAAAGAAGTGATTTATAAAAGAATAAATCGCGCCAAAGAAAAACTCAAAGAAGAGAATATCAAAATACAAAACCCAAGCCTCTCTGAAATTGAAAACAGAATGCCAACGGTGCTGAAAACCATTTATCTTTTGTATTCTGAAGGCTACTACTCTACTTCTCAAAATACTACTTTACGAAAAGATCTTTGTGCAGAGGCCATGCGCCTGACTTTTTTACTGATTCAAAACCAAAGTACAAATCTTCCCGAAACCAATGCTTTGATGGCTTTGATGTGTTTTCATTCTTCGAGATTTGAAGCCAGGACTTCAGAAAACGGAGAAATTATTTTATATGAAGATCAGGATCAGTCCCTCTGGAATCAGGAATTAATTGATAAAGGAACTTATTTCCTTAGTAAATCATCTACCGGAAATAAACTTTCTAAATATCATCTTGAAGCCGGAATTGCCTATTGGCATACTACAAAAGAAGATACAACTGAAAAATGGGACCGTATTCTTGAATTATACAATAATCTTATCATTTTGGAATATTCGCCAATTGTGGCTTTAAACAGAACCTATGCTTTGTCTAAAGTTAGAGGAAAAAAAGAAGCTATTGTTGAGGCCGAAAAACTCAATTTAACAGATAATCACTTTTATTTTTCCCTTCTCGGAAATTTATACGCCGATACTGACATAGAAAAAGCGCTACAAGCATTTATAACCGCCTTGGAATTAGCTAAAACCATAGCCGACAAAAATATAATTCGTAAAAATATCGAGCAACTTAACCAAAATAGACATTAAAATTTTAACACTGTTATTAAATTTTCATGTTTTTACATGTAATGATTGCATTAATGCAAATTCATTGCAAATACTTCTAAAAAAGGCTCAATTTTCTTTAAACAGCTGTTAAATCTTTAATAAATATTGATTGTAAATTTCGCGGGAAAACGTATATTTGAGTAAACAGAATATATTATATCGTGCAAGAACAAACAAAATCACATAGTTTTATTTTCCCAAAAACTCCAACAGGAGTCGACGGACTGGATGAGATTACTGATGGTGGATTTCCTTCGGGACGACCTACATTAATCTGCGGCGGTGCCGGTTGCGGAAAAACATTATTATCAATGCAATTCCTTATAAAAGGAATTATTGACTATAAAGAACCCGGAGTTTTCATGTCTTTTGAAGAACCCTCCGATGACCTTACATTAAACGTAAAATCATTAGGCTTTGACCTTGAAAAGCTTAAAGCTGATAAAAAACTCGTAGTAGATCATGTTAGAGTTGAAAGATCTGAAATAGAAGAAGCCGGCGAATATGATCTTGATGGATTATTCATCAGATTAGGACATGCCATCGATTCTATAAAAGCAAAACGTGTTGTATTAGATACAATCGAATCTTTATTTGCAGGACTTGATAATCAGGCGATACTTCGCGCAGAATTGCGACGATTGTTTCACTGGCTCAAACAAAAAGGAGTTACGGCAATTATTACGGGAGAACGCGGAGAAGCGACTTTAACCCGTCAGGGTCTTGAAGAATATGTTTCTGACTGCGTTATCGTTTTGGATCATCGTGTTACCGAACAGGTTTCTACGAGAAGGTTAAGAATTGTAAAATACAGAGGTTCTACGCATGGTACAAACGAATATCCGTTTCTTATTGATGAAGATGGGATTTCGGTGCTTCCTATTACTTCTTTAAAACTGGACAACGAAGTTTCTTCAGATGTAGTTTCTACTGGATTAGAAGGTTTAAACAGTATGTTTCAGGGAGGCGGGTTTTACCGCGGAAGTAATATTTTGGTATCCGGAACGGCTGGAACTGCAAAAACAACTATTGCGTGTTATTTTGCAACCCAACAATGTAAAAGCAAGGAAAAAACAATCTATTTTGCCTTTGAAGAATCTCCGCAGCAATTGGTCCGAAATATGAAATCGATTGGCGTAGACCTGCAAAAATACCTTGACAATGGTACTTTACAAATTCATTCTTCAAGACCTTCGCTAAACGGACTGGAATTGCATTTGCTTACACTTAGAAAATTAATCAAAGAATTTAAGCCAACTACGATAATTATTGATCCAATCAGTAATTTAATTTCTGTAGGGAGCGAGCATGAAGTTCGTTCTATGCTTGTGAGATTAATTGACATGCTGAAGGTCAACAATATTACGGCACTTTTTACGTCTTTAAACAAACAAACTGATACTGTAAGACCAGATCTTGCAGAAGAATCCGTATCTTCATTGGTTGATACCTGGATTACGGTGCGTGACATGGAAGGTATTGGAGAGCGAAACCGTGGTATTTTTATAGTAAAATCGAGAGGTATGGGACATTCTAACCAGGTTAGGGAATTTGTTATTACCAGCAAAGGAATCGAATTACTTGACGTAGAACTTGGTCCGCAGGGAATCTTGACGGGTGCTGCAAGAAAGTCACATCAGTTCAAAAAAACAATTTCGGATATTAAACTCCAAAATGAGATTAGCAGAAAAGACAGGGAAATTGAGCGTAAACGCAAAGTTCTCGAAGCGAATATTGAAGCACTCAAAAATGAGTTTGAATCTGCAGAAGAAGAACTAAGTATCCTTAAAGCAACAGAAGAATTACAGGAAAAACTGTCTTCTAACAGAAAAAAACAGTAAAATGAAAAAAGAAGTTGTAGCCGAATGGCAATTATTGCTTTATATAGCAGGACAAACGCCAAAATCGATTAAAGCACTTGAAAACATAAAAAAATATGCCGAAGAATATCTGGCAGGAAAATACAGCATTGAAATTATTGATTTGCTGAAAAATCCGCAATTGGCAGAAGGTGACCAGATTTTGGCTGTTCCAACTTTAGTTCGAAAATTTCCGGAGCCAATCCGTAAAATTATTGGTGATCTTTCTAATGAAGAAAGAGTACTTGTGGGGCTAAATATCAAACCTATAAAGTCATAGAAAATGGATAATTCGTCTGATGACACAAGTACGTCCAAACATAAGTTTATACTTTTTGTTGCCGGTATGTCTGTTAAGTCAGGACATGCTATCGAAAATCTACGAGTGATATGCGATACATATCTGGAAGATAATTATGAGTTGGAGATTATTGATATAAGCCGCGACAGAGAACAAGCGGTAATACATCAGATTGTTGCTATTCCGACATTGTTAAAAATAAGTCCGTGGCCAAAAAGAATCATTTTAGGCGATTTATCAGACAGGGAAAAGGTTTTAAGAATTTTAAACATAAAGGAATAAATTTGGAGGATAAAAATTTAAATATCGAGTCCTTATTAGCTGAAATTGCCAATCTGAAAGACCAGCTATACGAATCAAATAGTATTGTTGATGCTATAAAGGATGGCGATGTAGATGCATTGGTGCTAAATAACAATGGAGTTCCCCAGCTTTATTCATTAGAAACTGCCGATTATACATTTCGACTTCTTATCGAAAAATTCGGGCAGGGTGCTGTGAGTATTTCAAGAGATGGTCTGATCTTATATTGTAACGATTATTTTGCAGAACTGGTAGGTTTGCCTTCCGAAAAGATAATTGGAAACTATCTGTACGAGTACTTTAACAACGAAAAGAACTTTGTATCGCTTATTGAAGCGCTCAAATATGGCCTGACAACGCATGAAATTGTATTTAATACAACGCATGAAAAAAAAACTTTTCCGGCTTATATTGCCCTGACAGATTTTGAACCTGCAGTACAGGGAATTGGTATCGTTGTTACAGATTTGACAGAAAAGAAAAAAAATGAAGAGGCCGTAATCCGACATCAAAAAGAACTCGAAGATAAAATTAACGAGCTAAACAGAATCAATAAAAATCTTGGCGAATTTATTCATGTAATTTCTCATGATCTTAAAGAACCTCTGAGAAAAATTGTGATGTATAGCGAAAGAATCAACGCCGAAAATCTTATTGATGCCGATGCCAGAGCCATGAATGTGATGAAATTATCAGCATTGCGATTAAATTCGCTTGTCGATGATTTGGTCAGTTATTCCTCTCATACCGTTCAGGAAGAGCTTACAGAAGTTAATTTAGGTGAAATAATTTCTGAAGTTAAAGAAGACCTTGAAATCATAATTTCAGATAAAAAAGCGGACATTCAGTTTGGAAAAATGCCTTCGCTGCGTGCTTCTAAAGTACAAATGCGACAACTTTTTTCTAATCTGATATCAAATGCTATCAAATATAGCAAAACGGATATTCCGCCTGTTATTCAGATTTCTCAAATTGGTGATTTTAATGCGGAAATTCCTAATCAAAATCGTAAGTTTGTACAAGTTAAAATAAAAGATAATGGTATTGGGATGGAAGAAAGCCATCTCACTAAAATTTTTACGATATTTCAGCGTTTACATGCTAAGACTGAATATTCCGGAAACGGAATTGGTCTTGCCATCTGCAAAAAAATAATGGAAAACCATTCCGGTTACATAACTGTAGAAAGCAAAGTAAACGAAGGGACAACATTTAATCTATATTTTTCAATCCTGTAAAATGCAAAAAATGAATTTACATATAATTATTGCCGAAGATGATATTGATGACGCAGACATTATTTGCGATGCCTTCAATAAAAATCCTTTTTTTGACAAAGTTAGCCTTGTAACCAACGGAGAAGAACTTTTGAATTATTTAAAAGATACCACAAAAGAAACTCCGGATGTGATCCTTACCGATATCAATATGCCTTTGAAAGATGGTATTGAAGCTTTGCAGGAAATTCTGAATACTGATAATATCAATCATATTCCGTGTTTTGTATATTCGACCAGTATAAATCCGGCATACAAAGAAAAATGCGATCAGTTGGGCGTAAAAGCATATTTGATTAAACCGTATTCTATAGAAGGTTTTGATGAAATTCCGAAAAGTATCCTAAAAATTGTTGAGACAGAAATCACTGTATAATCAACAGTTTATATAAATTAAAAAAGGGAATAGCGACCAGACTATTCCCTTTTTTCTTTCTACTATTCAAAAAAATGTAACATATTACAAAAGTGCTTCTACATAATTTGCGATCTGAGAATCGGTTTGAGAATTAAAAGAAGACTGTACCAATTGAACTGTAAGGAATAAAGTATCATCTTTTAATTCCATTTTCACATCGTCATTGTTCTCTGAGTTTGTAAAATGAATTGTTTTCATTTTATCCTGCAAAGCTTCTTTTCCCATGTCATCAGAACATATTTTTTTTACAAATGATTCTACATCATCAAAAACAATATCTAATCTGGATAATGGATATTCGTCATAAGCTGTAAAAGTATTCCAGTCAATATCTACTTTGATATCATAACCGGCTCTGTCTTTTAATTTTGCTTCAAAAGCAGGAAGTTTTTCTACTTTAATTGATTCAGCTAAACGCTTTTCTGCTAATCCCATATCTGTTTATATTTTTATTAGTTATTTATAAAGCAAATGTATTCGTGTGGCATTTATTGGACATCACCATTTCTAGTGATTTTTAGTTTTGCTTCATTTTTTCAGTCGATGGAATTTTTCCTTTATTTTCGATAATTTCATTCATTATTGCAGAGTTATACCCCATCAATTTGGCTTTTTGAATGTGTTCGAGTGCTTTTTTAGGATTGTGCATTTTGTAAAAAATCTCGGCCAGATTACAAACATAAATTGGTTCTTTTGGATTTATTTCCACCGCTTTTTCAAAATAAGGCAACGATTCTTCGTAACGTAATTCCAGATCCAGAATACATCCATAACTGTTGTAAATAAGTGCTAAGGCAATTGGTTCGTGTTGTGTTTTTGAAATAAAATAATCTTTTTTGGCAAGAGTAGCATCAAAACCTTTTGTGTACCAGACCAATCTGGCTTCCATAAAATAGGTGTAAGCAAATCTTGGATCAATTTCTATCAATTCATCACATTTTTTTTGTGCCGAATCATAATCTTTGGCGAAAACAAAATCCCAGCCTTCCTGCAAAAGTTTTCTTTTAAGAACTTCTTCTTTTCGGTCCAATTGATCATCTTCAATTTCTTTTTTCCATCTTTCATCAACCTCAATTTCCCAATCATTAAACACTATTTTTTTTCCGTTTAATGAAATCGTAAAAATTAATTCAATTTCCGCTTCATTATGAAAAACCAGAGAAAACAAAATACAATCATGTTCGATTTCACTTTTATTTTCTTCAATAACCTCATTTAATTTTTCAGCATCTATATGCAGTTTCATCCACGGATACAAAGAAGAACCTCTGTAAACAAACACCAGTTTATTTGGTAAAAACCGGAGTGCGGGTTCGGCTGCAGCCTCTTTTTCAATTTTATATTTTTGGAAAGAAGCATCATGGATTTCAATATAATTTCGTTCTTCCAAACCGGTAAAAACCAAATTCCAAAGCGGCTTTTTATTTTGCAGTTCAAAACGTTTCCTGATTCCGTCAGAATTTTTGAGTTTATCTATTAGTTCAGAAAACTTATTTTCATTATTATAATATTCATGCGAACGACGGTGCTTTTTTATTTTATCATTTTTCTCTTTCTGACTAATTTCTGTTGCATTATTAGTATAAAATTCAAGCAAAACTACATCATCTGTATATAATTTAAAACCTCCATTTTGGTACAGATGAAGTTGCATTCGTTTGGTTTTTTTTCCTGTTAAAGCTTTAGATTCATCCCATGGATATTTCTCTTCTTCCAAAGTCAGTTTTTCAAAAGGAAAAGGTACATCGATATTAAAATATTTATCTTCAACAATTGAATACCATTTCATTTGAAATCTGTCTGCTCCAAACGGAATATGAATTAAACGTGAAAAAGCAGATTGCTGCAAATGACGGTATTTTGATGAAGGTTCCATTTTGCTCAATTCTTCATCTGAATAAAAAGAAACATCATTTTGCAATTCAATATCTGAAATACGCTTTTTTTCTGCATTTATAAAAGCAATTGAATCAATATATGTCAATAATTCGCGATCGTGATAAACGCCAAAAAAACTATTAAAATAGGTTTCTGCCAAACGAACTCTTTCATAATAATTTTTGCTGAATTTATGGATATAATACGCAATCGGACTTCCGATAATGATTGAAAGCCAGATACCAAAATAGAAACTATGAAACACACCTGTTTTCTGATACATAACCAAAGCATACACCCCATAATCTGCAAATAGCAGAAGGGCAGCAATACCAACGACACCGGCAAGAAATTCTATCGTAATACTGGCTCTGGATTTACCATAATAATAAATAAAAAAATAACCAATCCAGGCGATTGCAACATTAAAAAAAACGGTTACACCAATCCCAAAAACATACAACAATGCATAGCTTATTATCGAAGCGACAAACATCAGGCCGATTGGAAAAAATATTTCTCCACTAAAATAAACCGGATCAATTCTTTTATAAGATTTATATTGCTGTATCATTATTCTTTTATTTCAATTAAAAAATCGGCCTTGTCTTTGTCATCAATCAGAAAAGGAACCGGCATATAAGAGCCTTGTAAAGCCGGACCGAGTTCGCCTGTTTTTTTGTTAAGAATATATTTTCCGTATGAAAATTCATTTTCACAATCAATAAAATAATCATTTTCGCCTTCGCGGATTGTATTTTCAAAATTTGAAGAAAAGAATCCAAACTTTTCTTTTATAAACAAAAGAGACTTAAGATCTGTCTCAGTAGGAACATAAAAAGCAGTACTAATAATGTTATCAAAAGGCAGGATTTTATCGTTTGTTAAATTGACTGTTATATCAAAATCAATGGCTTGGTCGGTCGCCATTTTTAAAGGAAAAAATTTGATAATCCTTCTAAATTTCACCAGGACTCCCCTATTGTTTTTCCATGCAGTGATTTCAAAATCACGCGGGTCAAATGTTACATTTGGCTGTTCTTTAATAATCAGGTCAAAAGCCATTTGTACCAAATCTTCTTTTTTCTTGTTCTGCAATTCATTCATATTCATATCCGCTTTTTTATGCTGAGCGATTACTATTATTACATTAAAAACCAAAATAATAGCTACGCAACGTTTCCTGATTTTCATATCAGTTTATTTTAAGATAAGCGAAAGCAAATGTAGAAGAACAGAAAACGTGCGGGCTCACTAGAAATAATGATTTTTTGGAAGCAGTAAAAACGGCAGTACAAGGTCTTTAAATGAGGTTTTATTCTTAAAATAAATCATACCGAGCAAATAATAATCAAAACCGCATAAATAATAATTGATATTATGATACTAAAAAACATATCATACATTTGTCTCACAACAACCAAAAACCAAACCACGTGAAGCTAAAATTACGTTTAATCCTTTTCTTAGTATTGATTCTGTTTTGCGGAATAAATCATGCTCAGAATGTTCAGATAGACAGCTTAAAAAGTGTCCTGAACATTACAAAAGCAGATACGGCAAAGGTTAATCATTATAATAAACTGGCCGATTTATACAAAGAAATCAATCCGGATTCGACTTTATTTTTTGCGAATAAAGCGGCGCTTCTCAGTATTAAAACTGATTATAATTTTGGTTTGGCAACTGCTAATGTCAATAAAGGAAATGGTTCTATAATTTTAGGAAATTACGCCGTAGCGCTGAAGTATTTTAAGGATGCGAAAACAGAATTTCAGATTGTGCTTCGACAAAATCCAGATTTTAAAAAGGCAAAAAGCGGTTTGGCGCGTTCGTACGCAAGTACCGGAGTAGTTTATTCGGAACAAAGCAATAATACTCTGGCATTAGAAAATTATGAAAAAGCGCTGAAATTATATCAGGAAGCTAAAGACCAGAAAAGCTTTTCTAAAGTCTTAATTAACATCGGAATTATTTATAAATTCCAACAAGATTATCCAAAAGCGCTTCATTATCTTAAAGAAGCTTATAAAATACAATTGCCTCTTAAAGAAGAAAATACACCAATGACACTGACCAATATTGGCGTTATTTATTTTGAATTGGGTGAATATAAAAATGCCATTCATTATTATGAAAAAGCAAAAAAAGCTTTTGAAAACAACACTAACAAACGTGGTTTTGCTTTGTTGAATAACTATCTGGGCGATTATTACAAAAAACAAAATAATACTCAATTGGCTTTTGAATATTATCAGAAATCATTGGGTTTGTACGAGGAAATCCAAAATAAATTTGGTGCTTCTTATGCCCTTTTCAATATCGGATTGTTATTGCAGGAACAGCAAAAATATACCGAAGCGCTTTCTTACGCCACTAAATCTTTAGCGTATGCGAAAGAAATTGGTGTACTCGACCAAACCTTTCATTCAGAAAGATTGGTAAGCGAACTTTATGAATCTTTAAATGATCCAAAAGCTGCATTGGTTCATTATAAAAATTACATAAATGCGCGCGATAGCATCAACAACAAGGAAACAAACAAAAAATTTGCCGAGGCTGAAATGAATTATGAATTCAAAAAGAAAGAAGCGCTGCTTTCTGAAGAACATAAAAGACAGATCCAACTCGTGGTATTTTCCATTTTTGGTGGATTGCTACTCATTGCATTAAGTTTGGTAATTTATAACCGATTACAGGTAAAACGACAACTGACGCTAAAAAAAGAGGTCGCCGAATATGAGCAGAAAGCACTGCATTTGCAAATGAATCCGCATTTTGTTTTTAATTGCCTGAGTTCTATTTCGAGTTTTATTGTTCAGAACGGAACAGATTCGGCTTTGAAATATCTTTCTAAATTTTCGAAATTAATGCGGCTTACTTTAGAATATTCCAAAGGTTCATTGATTCCGATTGATAAGGAAATTGAAAGTCTGCAGAATTACCTCGAATTAGAACAGCTTCGTTTTGAGGACAAATTCGAATTTGAAATTCAATCTACTGAAAATGTAGAATTCAATATGGGATTGCCTCCCCTTCTTATTCAGCCTTTTGTAGAAAATGCGATTCTGCACGGCATGGTTCCAAAAGAAGGAAAAGGAAAAATCAGCGTCAATTTTGACGTGCAAAATCAGCAGCTTGTCTGCACGATTACAGATAACGGAATCGGTTTGTCTGAATCTAAAATATTAAAAGAAAATTCGGTTACAGCGCATAAGTCTATGGCGTTGGATATTACCAAAAAACGTTTGAAGATTATGGAATCTATTACTTCTAAATCGGCAAAAATTGAGATTACCGAATTAAATTCTGAACCACAAAAAACGGGTACCAAAGTAACTTTGTACCTGCCAATTCAATACATACCATAATACCAAAATAAATGATAACAGCAGTATTAATAGACGATGACAAGCATTTGCGAACGGGCTTAAAAGCACTTTTAGAACGTTATACAAACGACATTCTGATTGTTGGCGAAGCCGAAAGCGTCAAAACAGGAATTGTTGCCATAGAGAAATTACACCCGCAGGTAATTTTTCTTGACATACATCTGACCGACGGAACCGGTTTTGATATCCTGGAACGTTTGTCTGTAAACGGAAAAATAAAAGCGCATGTTGTTTTTATTACTGCACACGAACAATATGCCTTAAAAGCGTTTAAATTCAGTGCACTGGATTTTATTTTAAAACCTGTTGATCCCGAAGAACTGCAACTTACAATGGCCAAAATAAAAGAAGCGGTCGGGAAAAACAACTCTTTTGAAAATATCGATTTATTATTGGAGAATATCCGAAAGAAAGTAGATAATTTTAAAAGAATCGCCTTATCAACCAGCGACGGAATTCATTTATTTGAAGTTTCGGATATCATTCGCTGTGAAGCCAAAATTAATTACACTCAGTTTTTTATCAAAAATCATAAACCGGTACTGATTTCTAAAACACTGAAAGAATACGAAGAATTATTAGCAGAACATGGTTTTGAACGAATTCATCAATCCCATTTAATCAATTTGTCTTATCTGAAATCGTACATTAAAACCGATGGCGGTTATGTAATTATGGCCGATAATGCCAATATCCCGATTGCGCAGAGCAAAAAAGAAAAATTACAGGAACTCATTAATTCACTTTAAAAAAACATCCCCAGAATTTCTAACGAATACTCAAAACCAGTTTATTATGAGAAAAAAATTACTCTTATTAGTGTTGCTTTTTACCGGAATGGTAAATGCGCAGACACTCACTTTTACCGATCCGACATTTAAAGCGATGCTGGTAAATGGTGGCGCCAACAACTTTACGGCATCTCTAAACGGTGTTGCCGTAACCAGAATTGATACCAACTTTGATAATCAGATTGACGCTTCAGAAGCGGCTTTGGTAGACAAACTCTGGATCGAAGGCGCCAATGCCCCACAGGTTACTAATATTCAAGGAATTGAAGGTTTTACAAACCTGAAAGAATTAGGTTTCAGGGAAATTAACGCAACAAACATTAATCTAAGCGGAATGCCAAATCTGACATACTTTTTTTGTAAAAGTCCGACTTTGGTTTCAGCAACACTTTCCGGTTTTAATGCCGTAACAAATATTACAATTCAGCAAAGTCCGTTACTGACCACCTTAAATATTTCTAATTGTCCGAATTTAAATATTGTGGTTGCTCAGGAAAATACTGTCTTTTCAACTGTAAATTTTAGTAACCTAAATGCTTTAAAACAAGTATATCTGGCAGATAATCAAATTACTGCTGTTGATTTTACAGGTTGTCCAAATTTAGAATTTTTTAATGCAACAAATAATCAAATTACAAGTATCGATGTTTCTGGTTTGAGTAAACTAACGAGCATGAGTATCGACAATAACCCAAATTTGGCCACTATAGATGCTGCAGGTTGTACCTTACTGGATATTTCGGGTGCGACTTTTACTCAGAATCACGAAATTACAAGTGCTGATTTTTCTAATTGTTCGAGTCTAAAAAGACTTGATATGCCCGATAATAAACTGACTTCCTTAAATCTTTCGGGTTGTAGTTCATTGACACAGTTTAATGTAAATAATAATGAGTTGCCACTTGTGAATCTTACGGGCTGTACTTCTTTAACCAAAGTCGAGCTTTACAACAATAAACTTACAGCTTTAGATTTGAGCAATTCGCCAAATCTTACTGAACTTACAGCAAATAATAACCTGATTTCGAACTTAAATTTGACTGGTTGTATCAATTTAGAAACGGTTGCTTTAGGTACAAACCAGATTCCTTCGTTAAACCTTTCAGGAAATACACATTTAAAAACGCTGGATATCGACAATAATCCAACTACAGTTTTAAATCTTGCAGGTTGTAGCGCGTTAACAAATGTGACCATTTTAAGTACTACTATTGCCAATGCAGATTTTTCTAATTGCTCTTCTTTAAATCAAATTGTCAATACAAGCAGTTTATTAGCTTCTTTAAATGTACAGGGATGTACTGCACTTACAAGTCTTTCATTCTCTGGAACTGATCCTCAAAGAGCGCCAATTACCACATTGAATCTTGCAGGACTTGCCAATTTAACGCAATTAAATTTTGGGTATAGCAATCTTACTTCAATTGATCTGACAGGTTGTTCCGGATTAACCAATTTGTTTTGCACAAATACACCAGTAACAACATTAGATTTTTCAGATTCTCAAAATGTTGAAATTTTAAATCTAAGCAATACAAAATTGCAAAGTATCGATATTTCTAATTTAACTAATTTTCAGTCATTATCAGCTAGTGATATTCCAACTCTGGAAACTGTTTTTGCCAAAAACGGAAAAAACGAAAGCTTGTTTTTCTCTTCAGGAAATACGGCTCTTAAGTTTGTTTGTCAGGATGAAGCCGATATTGAAACTACAAAAACATATTTGGGCAATTTAGGTTTATCATCGACAGTTGTTAACTCCTATTGTACTTTTACTCCGGGCGGAAATTACAATACAATTACCGGAACAATTTCTTTTGATCTTACTAATGACGGATGTGATGCAACTGATGCAAAACAACCAAATGTAAAAGTTGGTATCAATGACGGAACGATACAAAGTGAAACTTTTACCAACACAAACGGAAAATATACTTATTTCACCGATTCCGGTAATTTTAATATCACGCCACATCTTGAAAATCCAACGTTATTTACGATTTCTCCGGTAAATGCATTATTATCTTTTGCAGATAAAAATAATAACGTTGCGACACAGGATTTTTGTATCACTGCCGCAGGATCTCAAAGCGATGTCGAAATTGTGATTGCACCAATTGCACCTGCAAAACCGGGATTCATGGCATGGTATCAGATTACAATCAAAAACAAAGGAAATCAAGCTGTTAGCGGAAATTTAGAATTCACATACAACAAAGATCTTCTACATTATGGCATTGCAACTCTGGCGCCGGCTGTACAAACTCCGGGAGTTTTGGGTTGGAATTACACAAACTTACTTCCTTTTGCAAGTAAAAGTTTTTATGTAGGTTTAAATGTAAATACGCCTGTGCAGGTTCCGCCGGCAAATTTGGGAGATATTCTGAATTTTACAGCAACTGTAAATCCGATTGCGGGAGATTTTAATCCTGCTGATAATGTTTTTAATTACAATCAGGTAATTATTGGTTCATTTGATCCGAATAATATCATTTGTCTTGAAGGTCAAAGCGTTTCTCCGAGTACAATTGGTGATTATTTACATTATATAGTGAATTTTGAAAATACCGGAACTGCAGAAGCTGAAAATGTAGTTGTAAAAATAGCAATCGATCAAACTAAATATGATATCAATTCATTGCAATTGATTGATAGTTCGCATCCGTCACAAACTACAATTCATGGAAATGTAGCCGAATTTACTTTTGCTAAAATTAATCTTAAAGTAGCCAAAGATCCACCGGTTGGCGGTCACGGAAATGTTTTATTCAAAATTAAAACAGCATCTGATCTTGTAACGGGCGACCATGTTGATAAAGAAGCCGAAATCTATTTTGATTATAATGCACCAATTGAAACCGAAAAAGCAGAAACTATTTTCAAATCATTGGGAGTTAAAGATCATGAAATTGATAAAAGCGTTGGTTTGTATCCGAATCCGACAAACGGAAATGTAAACATCAATTGCAGTACTTCGATAAGACAAATTGAATTATTTGATGTTCAGGGAAGAATTCTTCAGACAAAAATAGAAGATAATAATACCGCTCAACTTGATCTTTCGCATAAAGCAAATGGTCTTTATTTCATCAGAATCACAACCGAAGCTGGTGTCAAAGTAGAAAAAGTAGTTAAAAAATAATGCCAGAATAAATTTAGGACATACTTTATTCATTTTAAAAAGCCTTCTGAATCTCATGATTTAAGAAGGCTTTTTTTGTTTACCGTTATTTCTGGCAAAATACCGTATTTACTGGCTTGAAACTTCAAAATAATACATTATGATACCTTCTTCAAAACATACACGTACCTCAAATACCGTTTTTATATTGAAATTTGCTATCTTAATCTTTACTTAAACTAACTATTTGACCATGCACAAAAAGATACATTACTTATTTGCTGCAACCTTGTTGGCATCCTGTTCTGTAAAACAATATCAGAGCATTGATGACGGCATTATTGTAAGCGTAAAACAGAACAGTAAAACTGATGTTCAGAAAGTACGAATTCAGGTTTTACAGGATGAACTGATTCACGTTTCTGCAACTCCGGATGCTGAATTTAAAAAAGATTCATCGCTGATTATCGTTGCCGGAAAAACGAAAGTTCCGTATAAAGTGGAAACCAATATCGCCGATTCTATTGCGGTTGTAACATCAAAATTAAAAGTGATGGTTTCTAAAACTAATGGAGGAATCAACTTTAAAGACAAAGACGGAAAAACGATTCTGGCTGAAAAAACAAGAAATTTTACGCCAATTGAAGTTGAAGGAACCAAAGGTTACACCGTTCGTCAGATTTTTGATTCTCCAGCCGATGAAGCTTTTCACGGTTTGGGACAACATCAGGCGGATGAATTTAATTATAAAGGTAAAAACGAAGAATTGTTTCAGTACAATACCAAAGTTTCTGTGCCTTTTATCGTTTCAAATAAAAACTACGGTGTTTTGTGGGACAGCTATTCTTTGAGCCGTTTTGGAGAAAGTCGTCCATACGCGCAATTGAATTCGGTTTTTAAATTATATGATAAAAAAGGAAATCCGGGCGCTTTGACCGGAACTTATATTTCTAATGTAAAAGATGTTCAGAATATCGAAAGAAAAGAAGAATCTATTTTCTTTGAAGACATTAAAAGCATTAAAAAACTACCGCAAAATTTCCCTTTAAAAAATGCTAATGTTACGTACGAAGGGGAAATCGAAGCACCTGAAAACGGAACTTATAAATTTACGTTGTATTACGCAGGTTATGTAAAAGTATATCTGAACAATGAATTAGTAGTTCCGGAGCGTTGGAGAACGGCGTGGAATCCGAATAGTTTTAAATTTTCACTTCCGTTGGAAGCCGGAAAACGTGTACCATTAAGAATTGAATGGAAACCTGACGGAGGAACTTCTTATTGCGGTTTACGTGTGCTAACGCCTCAGCCAAATGAAGAAAAAAACAATCAGGTTTGGTGGAGCGAAATGACGCAGAAAATCGATTATTACTTCGTGCACGGAAATTCTACAGATGAAGTAATTAAAGGGTATCGTACCCTTACGGGGAAATCCCAAATTATGCCAAAATGGGCAATGGGATACTGGCAAAGCCGTGAAAGATATAAAACACAAGACGAAATTGTGGGCAATTTGAAGGAATTCAGAAAACGTAAATTCCCAATTGACAATATCGTTCTGGACTGGAATTACTGGGAAGAAGATTCCTGGGGAAGCCATGAATTTGATAAAAAACGTTTCCCAAATCCGCAGGGAATGGTAGATGATATTCATGCTTTGAATGCTAAAATGATGATTTCGGTTTGGCCTAAATTTTACAAAACAACCGAACATTTTAAAGAATTTGACCAAAAAGGCTGGATGTACCAGCAAGCAATAAAAGATAACGTTCGTGACTGGGTTGGTCCTGGTTATGTAGGTTCTTTTTATGATGCGTATTCTGGCGGAGCTAGAAAATTATTCTGGAAACAGATTTATGACAACTTATATCCACTAAAAATCGATGCCTGGTGGATGGACGCCAGCGAACCAAACGTACTGGATTGTACCGATATGGATTATCGTAAAGCTTTATGCGGGCCAACAGCATTGGGTTCTTCAACAGAATTCTTCAACACTTATGCCTTAATGAATGCAGAAGCAATCTATGACGGACAAAGAAGTGTCGAGCCAAACAAAAGAGTGTTTCTATTGACACGTTCCGGATTTGCAGGTTTACAGCGTTATTCTACAGCAACGTGGAGTGGTGATATTGCAACACGTTGGGAAGATATGAAGGCGCAGATTTCTGCCGGACTTAATTTCGCGGTAAGCGGGATTCCGTATTGGACAATGGATATTGGAGGTTTCTGTGTAGAAGACCGATACGTTGGCGGGCAGCAGCAATACGACAAAAACGGCCAGGAAAATGCTGATTATAAAGAATGGAGAGAATTGAACACACGTTGGTTTCAGTTTGGTGCTTTTGCTCCGTTATACAGAGCGCACGGACAATTTCCATACCGCGAGCCTTGGAACATAGCGCCGGACACGCATCCTGCTTACAAATCAATTTTGTATTACACAAATTTGCGTTACAGATTGATGCCATACATCTACACGATGGCCGGAATGACGTATTTTGATGATTATACGATTATGAGACCTTTGTTTATGGACTTTGCAAAAGATAAAAAAGTACAAAATGTAAGCGATCAGTTTATGTTCGGACCTTCGTTTATGGTTTGTCCTGTTTATAAATACGAAGCGCGCAACCGAAATGTATATTTCCCGGAAGGAACAAACTGGTTTGATTTCTACACAGGACGTTACATCACTGGCGGTCAGCAGGTAAATGTTGACGCCCCTTATGAGCATATTCCGTTATTCATTCGCGAAGGCGCTATTATTCCGGTTGGTCCGGAAATTCAGTACACAACTGAGAAACCTGCAGACAAAATTGTATTGTATGTTTATACAGGACAAGATGGTAAGTTTACGTTGTACGAAGATGAAAATGAGAATTATAACTACGAAAAAGGAAGTTTCACAAACATCGCTTTCGATTATAATGAAGCTGCAGGAACATTAACAATTGGAGACCAAAAAGGCAAATTTGACGGAATGATCAAAAACCGAAAATTTGTAATTGTCACAGTAAGTAAAGACAAACCTAAAGCATTTACTTATGATGCTGAAGGAAAAGAAATTACTTATGACGGACATCAGCAGATTGTGAAGTTGAAATAAGATTTAAAAAAGCTTTTTTTGTTGCCACGAATTGCACAAATTTTCCCAAATTATTATTCTAAATGATAGTAATAAATTAGAGAAAATTTGTGCAATTCGTGGCAATATATTTTTTGACCGGATTAAAACCGTTTATATTTTCCATTTTAAACCCGTTGATATGTAATTGGTTTTTTATTTATTTTTTTAACCAGATTAAAATCCGGCCCTACAATATTTGTCGAACCGATGGCTCTTCCTAAAATTCCGTAGGAATGAATTATATTGTAGCAACGGATTTTAATCCGTTGGTTTTAAAAACATGATTTGGAATTCCGTAGGAATGAATCATATTAACAATGCAAACTTGTCAAAATATAGTATCTTGTGCTTCCAAAAGTTTTAATCTTAAATGAAACCCTTCAACCGATTTTTATATGTCATTTTTCTGTCGCTTCTCTCCTATTTTGAGGCTTCGGGACAATCGTATACATTTCATCATTTAAGAACAAACGACGGACTCTCAAACAGCACCGTAAAAAGCATTCTCAAAGACAATTACGGTTTTCTGTGGATTGGTACAGAATCAGGTTTAAACCGTTATGACGGTTATGGGTTTAAAGTTTATTCAACCAAATCAGACAAACCCTCTTCGATTATCAATGACGATATCCGAGGTTTGCAGGAAGACGGTTTAGGAAATATCTGGATTGGTACTGAATTCAGTTATATTGTCTATCAGCGAAATAAGGATAATTTTAGAAGTGATATTCCGAATTTATTGAAAGAATTAGGGATTAAAGTCGATCAGAACTTCAAAATTTACATAAAAAGACATTAAAAACTTTTACTTCCAAAGAAAAAATAACCGAAGCTTCGAATGTCTTTTTGGGAGATAACGGCAATACCATTTTCAGGATTCTTAAATCCGGAAGTATTTCGAAAATAAACAAAAAAGACGGGAAAGAATCAATCTCAAAATTGCCTGATTTTGTCATTCAGAACATTCAGAATCAAAAGAATAAAATTTACGCAGACTCACAAAATGGCTTATGGATTTATTCTAAAACGGCTTCTGTTTTTTACAAAAAAAACAATACTACGGATTGGCAAAAAATTACGTTGAATTCGTCTGTTAACTCACAAAATGATGTGATTTTTGACATCAAAGATGACGCAAACGGCAAAGTCTGGATAGGAACCGATCATCAGGGGATTTTTGTTTATAATACTACAAACAATAACATTTCAAACTTAGTTTATAATCCGAATTCAAATTCTTCAATTGCATCCAATAATATTGGTTGTTTGTACAAAGACGATACGGGAACTATTTGGGCGGGTCACAACAAAAAAGGAATTTCCTATTATAATGACAGCTTCGGAAATCTGGTAAATATCGAATTAGAGAATTGCAAAGATGTAAGCAATTTTCTGGAAGATAAAAAAGGAATGATTTGGGCGGGGACAATTAGTAGCGGATTGGTCAGCTATGATCCTAAAACAGGGGAGGTAAAGACTTATCTAAATGATCCTGCGGTTGCGAATAGTTTGAGCGACAATTTCGTTAACGCGCTGTTCCTTGATCATGAAGACAATCTATGGGTGACCACGGAGAATGGTTTGAACCGTTACAATGGAAAGGATCGAAACTTTACGAGGTTTACGACGTCTGATGGATTACCCAGCAATGTCACCTATAGAATTGAGGAAGACAATGCGCATAATCTGTGGATTAGCACATCCAGAGGGCTTACGTCATTCAATCCAAAGAATGCAAAGGTTAAGACTTATACAAAATCCCAGGGTTTGTTAAGTGACCAGTTCAACTACAATTCTTCTTTCAAGGACGATGCAGGGGTAATGTATTTCGGAAGTGTAAATGGCATGATCGGCTTTAATCCAGACCGTTTTATCAAAAATAGGGTGGTGCCTGAAGTATATATCACCGGATTCCAGGTATTCAATCAGGAGCTGATGATTGGTAAGAAAGGATCGCCCCTAAAAAAATCCATCGCCTACACGGATCATATAATGCTGGATTATGACCAATCAACCTTCAGTATAGATTTTGCAGCCCTAGTTTATACGGATTCTGAAAGTGGGGAATATGCCTACAAACTGGAGGGGTTAGATAAGGATTACACGCTCATAAAAGGGAACAGACGGGTTTTCTATACCAAGCTGGCTCCTGGCAAATATACATTTATGGTGAGGGCTGCAAATAGTAGCGGTGTATGGACTAATGAACCTAGAAAGCTGATCATTGAG
>SEBM01000850.1 GCA_004296145.1 Flavobacterium sp. | reverse complement strand
CGGTGGATTACTTGCTGAAGCCGTTCTCACTGGCCCGGTTTATTAAAGGTTGCAACAAGGCCTTCGAGCTGTACAATTTCCGTAATTCAGCTGAAGCCTCCGACCATATTTTTATTAAATAAGGAAAGATTAGTATCTAAAGATGCAAAAAAATCTACGTCAGCCTTTTCTATTTCAATTAAAGCTTTTTGCAGAACCACTTCACCGTCTGATGTAAGCCGAATAGTTTTTGCTCTTGTATCGATTTCGTGTTCTTGTCTAGTTAAGAAACCTTTTTCTTGTAGAGTCCGTAATACTTTTGACACCATCATTCTGTCTGCATTAGTTTGATTGGCAATGTCTATTTGTGTAACAGAATTGCTTTTTTTTGAAAGCCAGGCTAATGCCGCCAACATTGCAAATTGTGTCTGTGTCAGGTCTAAAGGATCTAAAACCTTTTTTTGTTTGCGTTGCCAAAGCATGGTTACTTGTCCCAGAAGATAACCCGGACTGTCGTTTGGACTTTTAAAACGAAATTCAATTTCTTTTTTAGGCATAATGATGTTCAAGCATTTGTGATGAAATTAAATCAAAATCATGTTGGTTAATTTCAAAAAATCCAAAACGGAAAGGATATCCCCAACTTTGTTTATTTTGGATAAATTGTAAATAATTTATCAAAGGTACTATAGAAATGTCCTGATGTTCAAAAAATGTAATGTTTCTTCTGAATGGGCAAAAGTCTTCAGACATTTGAAACTGATACACTTCTTCATCTTTTACCTGACCGATAGCGGTGAATTCCTGACATTTTTCAGGTTTTCCCAAAGTTTGTTTGCCTGAATAATAAATTATAAAATCGTTACGTTTCATTCGTTTCAAAGGCGATGCTTTTCCGTGGCAAGTCTGTGCAATTCCTTCAGCAATTCCGTTTTTGACGTGATCTTTTGATGCCACAATTATCCAGTATTTTGATTTAAGTTCCATAACAATTCTTATTTTTCTTCTAAAAAAGTAAGTTTATAACCATCAAGGTCTTTTACATGAAATGCCCTTCCAAAAGGAGTTTCAATAATTGGCCCTGCTGTAGTTATTCCATTAGTAATGAATTTTTCTTTTAGTTCGTCTACGTTTTCATTAACGGCAAACCACAATGCAACTCCGATTCCCAATTCTTTATCGTCTAATGGTTCAAGAGGCGTACGGATAGCAAAACTTGCTTGTCCTTCATTGTAACTAAAAATACAAGCCTGCGGATTTGTATTACCAATTTCAAAACCTAATTTTTTAGTATAAAACTCTGTTGATGCTTCCAGATTTTTTACTTGTAATGATGCAAATGTTAATAGTCTCATGTTACAATGTTTTTATTGTTGTCGCAAATATAGTATA
>SEBM01000849.1 GCA_004296145.1 Flavobacterium sp. | reverse complement strand
GAAATAAATATTGCAAATAGACAAAATTTAATATAAATTTGTAACCAATGTCTAATGTTGTATAACTTGGTTATGAAAAATTACTATACGATTTCTGAAGCTGCCGAATTACTAAATAAAAGTACAAAAACACTCAGAAGATGGGATGAAGAAGGGAAATTGGTTGCTGTAAGAGAGCCAATGAGTAATTATCGTGTTTATCACAGGAATGATATTCAAAATTTATTTCCGGATTTTTTAATTGAAAACAATAACGAAGTCAGTAATTATGTAAAACCTGATAATGATTATAAGGTTTTAGAACTTTTTGCTGGAGCGGGTGGTTTAGCAATTGGTCTTGAAAAAGCAGGTTTGAAATGCGAAGCACTAAATGAAATAGATAAATTTGCTTGTCAAACTTTAAGAACAAACAGACCTCATTGGAAAGTGTTTGAGGGAGATATTAAAAATTTTAGTTTTTCAGAATTTAAAGATAAAATTGATGTCGTTACAGGAGGATTTCCTTGCCAAGCTTTTAGTTATGCTGGGAAAAGATTGGGTTTAGAAGATGCGAGAGGAACTCTTTTTTATGAATTTGCCAGAGTTGTACAAGAAGTGAATCCGCCAATTTGCATTGGGGAAAATGTAAAGGGACTTTTAAGCCACGAAAATGGAGATACTTTAAGAGGAATGATTTCAATTTTAGATGAAATTGGCTATAATGTTGTTCCTGTGGAAGTTTTAAAAGCGATAAATTACAAAGTACCTCAAAAAAGAGAACGTTTGATTTTGGTTGGAATTAGAAAAGACATTAATATTCAATTTAATTATCCTAAGCCTTTTAGCAAGATCTATAATTTAAAAGACGCTCTGAAAAAAGGCGAATTATTTAATACCGATGTTCCAGTTTCCGGAGGAGCAAAATATCCTCAAAGCAAAAAAGTGGTTTTAGATTTAGTACCACCGAAAGGTTATTGGAGGGATCTTCCTTTAGAAATACAAAAGGAATATATGGGTGGAAGTTTTTTTCTTGGAGGTGGAAAAACAGGAATGGCAAGAAGAATTGGTTGGGATGAGCCAAGTTTAACTTTGACTTGTAGCCCAGCTCAAAAGCAAACAGAAAGATGCCATCCAGACGAAACCAGACCATTTACTGTTCGAGAATATGCAAGAATTCAAACGTTCCCAGATGATTGGGAATTCGCAGGTTCTTTGGCTCAACAGTACAAACAGATAGGAAATGCAGTACCAGTAAATTTGGGAAGAGAAGTTGGTTATTCTATTATTAAGTTTTTAAACTCTTATTATTCTTTAAAATCAAAAAGTTGAGAACTTTCAATTTCCTTTGAAAGTTTTTCAACACCTATATTAATCAGATCTTGAGTGTCAATAT
>SEBM01000848.1 GCA_004296145.1 Flavobacterium sp. | reverse complement strand
TAGCAAACGTAATGAGCAAGTATCACGAAGCAACAGCAACTTTTGACAGCAGCGGTAAAACGATTTATTATTCAACAAATATTGTCAATAAAAATAAGTTGGTTGTTGATGAAAATAAAATCAATAATTTTCAAATAATAAAAGGACAGATAGTTGATAATAAATTAGAAAATCCACAACAAATTTTCTTTGATAATAAGGATTATTCAGTTGGACATCCTTCTTTAAGCGAAGACGGACAATGGCTTTTCTTTGCATCAGATATGCCGGGAGGTTATGGAGAAACAGATCTTTATTATGTAAAGATTGCTGCCGACGGAACAATGAGTTCTCCTGTAAATTTAGGACCAAAAATTAATACACTTGGTAACGAGGTTTTCCCGTTTTTCAGAAACGGAGTTCTTTATTTTTCTTCAGACGGACATTATGGCTGGGGAGATTTAGATGTTTATGAAAGCAAATTTTTAGCAGACGGAACATTCTCTGTACCTCGTAATTTAGGAGCACCAATAAATAGTAACAAAGATGATTTTTCTTATATAATAGATAAATCAGAAACGTATGGTTATGTTTCTTCTAACAGAGAAGGCGGAAAAGGTGATGATGACATTTATTCTTTTGTTAAAGGAAAACCGGTCTGTAACCAAAATATTTCGGGAATTGCTATAGACAGAAAAACCAAATTGCCATTGACAGATGTTGTAGTAATGGCTTATAACTCTTACAACGATGTTCTTTCAGAAACAAAAACAAATTATGAAGGTAAATATGCGGTTGTTGTCCCATGCGGAAAAATTGTCAAATTGATGGCAGCAAAGCCAAATTACAGCAGCGATGACAAAACGGTAGAAACCGGAACTGAAAACGAAGGAGAAATTAAAGACATCAATTTTGAATTGAGTAATTATGACGACTTAGTTGTTAAAAAGAAAGGAGTAGAAAAAGTTGATGTTAACCCAATTTATTTTGATTACGATAAGTATGACATTACACCTCAGGCAATAGAAGAATTGTCAAAAGTGGTTTTCATTATGCGTAAATTTCCTAATATCAGAATCAAAATTGAATCACATACAGATTCACGCGGAAAAGATGCTTATAACCTGAAACTTTCAGACAACAGAGCAAAATCTACCCGTGATTATATTGTGTCTCAGGATATTGATGCTTCCAGAATTGAAAGCGCGATAGGATATGGCGAAAGCCGATTAATTAATAAATGTAAAAATGGAGTAAAATGTACAGAAGAAGAACACCTGTTAAATAGACGTTCAGATTTTATCATTATTCAAAAATAACTCTATATTTGTATTGCTCGTTTAATTTATATTTGGTTAGAGAGGCCTACAATTGGATAGTTGTAGGCCTTTTCTT
>SEBM01000847.1 GCA_004296145.1 Flavobacterium sp. | reverse complement strand
TTCTCCATATAAGCCGGCAAATTACTTGCCGTAGATACTTCTACACCCACATAAACAAATATTCCAATCATAAGTAATAATTCATAGCTATATCGTTCGTTATCTAAATACTGAAAATTGAATTCTCTATTTGTAATAATTCGTTTTAAATATAAAACTGCATCTGTGATTGTTCTTGCCCTGAAAAAAACCCAGGCTATGCAAGTCAGTAAAAAAGTATACAAAATGCTCATTAAGACTTTTAAGGAATCAAAATTCGCTTTTAACTGAATCTCTCCCATGTTATTCCTGTTGCTGTTTGATAAAAGTAAAGGCAGGAAATAAACTGCATTTATAAATCCCCAAACGACGTAGGTCCAGCTGGCTCCGTGCCAAAAACCGCTGACAACAAAAATGATAAAGGTGTTTCTTATTTTCATCCAGATTCCGCCTTTGCTTCCGCCTAACGGGATGTACAAATAATCGCGAAACCATGATGAAAGTGAAATGTGCCAGCGACGCCAGAATTCTGCAATATCTCTTGAAAAATAAGGATAATTGAAATTTCGCAATAAATCCAATCCGAACAATTTTGAAACTCCCAATGCAATATCTGAATATCCTGAAAAATCTCCATAAATTTGAAAAGCAAAATAAATTGCTCCCATAATCAATGAAAAAGAGTTCATTGAAGTATAGTTGTCAAAAATCGCATTGGCAAAGATAGCACAGGTATCTGCAATAACCACTTTTTTGACTAATCCCCAAATAATCTGGTAAATCCCTTCTTTGGCTTTTTCTAAATCAAATTCTCTTTTGACTTTTATTTCCGGTAATAAATGCGTCGCTCTTTCAATTGGCCCTGCTACCAACAGCGGAAAATAACTCACAAAAAGTGAATAATCTATAAAATTGTATTCTGCTTTTATTCGTTTGTAATAAATGTCAATTACATACGATAATCCGTGGAAAGTGTAGAATGAAATCCCGACAGGAAGAATTACTTCGAGCAAAATGGGACTAGCTTTGAAGCCAACTGAATTTAATAAATCTGCGAAAGAATCAGCAAAAAAGTTATAGTATTTAAAAATTCCTAAAAAGCCTAAATTGACTATAATACTCAGCCAAAACCAGAATTTACGGTTTTTCTCTGACTTTCCTTTTTCAATCTGAATTCCGGTATAATAATCCAAAAAAGTAGAAAAAACCAGTAAAAACAAAAATCTCCAATCCCAACAGGAATAGAAATAATAACTGGCAACAATTAATAATCCGTTTTGAGTGCTTTTTGTTTTATTAAAGACAAACCAATACAGAAAAAAAACAATTGGCAAAAAAATAGCAAATGCTAAGGAATTAAAAAACATCTAGTTATTTATAAATTTTAAATTAATCTGTTG
>SEBM01000846.1 GCA_004296145.1 Flavobacterium sp. | reverse complement strand
CTATTTTAGCTACAATAATTTCAATTTATAATAATTTTAAAAGAGCTATATATTAAGTTATAAAAACCAAAAAATAATGAAAATCAAAACTATTATTTTCCTGCTTTTCTTAACCTCAACTTTATCTTTTGCTCAAAAAACAACCTTTAATATTAAATATTCAGAACAATTAGCCGTTTTTGTTTTCCTGCAAAATCTTTCTGAAAATTATCCTGAAAATGTTTTCAAAACCGAATTTCAAAAATCAAAATACAATACAGCTGAATATCAAAAACTGGTATCCGATTTTGATAAATTATCTATAGAATACAGTTATAAATTTGAGGAATTTCCGGAAGGATCTAAGAAACCAATGCAGTCGATGGATTTTCTGAGAAAAAATTTGATCGAAACAGAAAACCTAAAAGACTTTAAACTCCGATCCGTCGGAATTGTAACCAATCAAACCTTAATTGATCTTTGCAAAATCATGCAAAGTTTTACTCCAATTTACAATGAATTGATATACAATCCGAACAAGGAAAAGTTTGAGAAACAGCTTGTAGATATTACAAAATACGCTAATGAAAATAATATAGAAAGTTATTTTTCAATGGGTTTAACTTTTTATAATTCCAGTTGGGATGCTTCGATTCCGTTTGAGATTGCATTTTATCCGTTGCCAAATTCAAAAGGATTTACGGCACAATCATTCGAAAATAATTTTGTCAGTGCCATTCAGACCGATTTAAAAAGTTATAAAGATCTTTTTAGTGTCATGATTCACGAAACCTATCATATCATTTATAATGAACAATCGCTCGACGTTAAAACAGAAATAGACTATGCTTTTAAAGAAAACAAGTCCAAATACAGCAATTATGCGTATCAATTATTAAATGAAGTTTTGGCTACAGCATTAGGAAATGGTTATGTCTACGAAAAACTCGACGGAAAAGCAGACACACGTGATTGGTATTACAATAAATATATAAATCTGATGTCGAAAGAAATTTATCAGATGATAAACGAATATATTTCTCTGAAGAAAGCAATAGATAAAGATTTTATTGACCGCTATATTGCAATTTATGAAATTAAATTCCCGAATTGGATCAACGAACTCGATAACATAATGACTTACCGATATATCATTTCTGAAAATGAAGATGATTTTAAGACAATTCAGAAAAAATTCAGATACCGTTCCAGAGTGGAATGCGAAACCGGAATTACAAAAAGTACAATAGAGAAAATGCAGAAAACATCTTTAACAAAAATGATTATTGTAACTAAAAATAATAATGAAAGTCTAAAGAAACGATCCTTTCTTTTATATATACTTCACTATTTCAAGAAATTTAGCTCTTTATGCCTTCTAAAGAAGCACTCTTTGAGTTT
>SEBM01000845.1 GCA_004296145.1 Flavobacterium sp. | reverse complement strand
GAACAGTGTCTTAAATCAAATTTTAAAAGATGAATTATAAAGAATTGATAGATAAAACAATTGCTTTTGTAAAGCAAGAATTAAATAATGCAGAAGGCGGACACGATTGGTTTCATATTGAGCGTGTATATAAAAATGCACTTTTAATTGCTAAAAATACGCAATGCGATATTACAGTCGTTCAATTGGGAGCATTGCTTCATGATATTGCCGACAGTAAATTTCATAACGGAGATGAAACAATCGGACCTAAAACAGCAAGATTTTTTTTAGAATCAGAAAATGTCTCTGAAGATATTATCCAGCATGTCGTAAACATCATAGAAAACATTTCTTATAAAGGCGGAAATTTTGAAAAGAAATTCTCTTCAATAGAATTAGATATTGTTCAGGATGCAGATCGTCTGGATGCAATTGGCGCAATTGGTGTGGCAAGGGCTTTTAATTATGGAGGTTTTAAAGACAGAGCTTTGTACAATCCGGAAATTGCTCCAATCACCAATATGTCAAAAGAAGAATACAAAAAGAATAATGCTCCAACAATCAATCATTTCTATGAAAAGCTTCTTCTTCTAAAAGATAAAATGAATACTGAAAAAGGAAAAGAAATCGCTGCTGAAAGACATCGCTTTATGGAATTATTCCTGGCGCAGTTTTATGCTGAGTGGGAAGGTGTGAAATAAAGTTTTCAGTTTTCTGTCTCAGTATTCAGTTCATTCGGATTGAACTTAAAAAGTGTTTTTCATATGTAATACCGAATGGTATTTTTTTTTAATATACATTGAATTAATTACTTGAAACTATTTTACTTCTGTTCCTTCAAAGACAATTCTTGGATCGTTTATGTGTACTAATTCATCAAGTTCATAAATGTTGGTATAACCATATCCGCTTAAAGTGATATAAGTTGGGATATTCAAAGCGAGCATAATCGGTTTTTGATTCGATAAAATCTGGGTTTCAATACTAGCTTTTGGTTTTGAAACTTTTGAAGCAAAATCTATAGGATCGCCTGCAAAGTTATTATTGCAATAAATCAGGATTTTGGTACTAGGATCAGGAATTAGCTTCCATAAGTTTTCCTGAGTGTAGTCTGTAAAATCAAGATGTATAGCGCCTTTTAAATGTTTTCGGTTAAAACGGAAATCCGAGCGGCTGTCCAGAATTACAACATTTTCTTCTTTGCTCATTTTTAAAAAATCATCCAGACTTATCAGACGTTTTTCTCTTTGCTTTTCTAAATCATCAACCAGTTTTTTAAAATCGGTATAATCAACCAGAGCTTTAGGATATTTTGTTTCAGACATTGATTTCGTTTTTTTATTAGTTTGAGAAAAAGCCATATTCATCAATAAGCAGGAAATCAATACAAGTTTAATT
>SEBM01000844.1 GCA_004296145.1 Flavobacterium sp. | reverse complement strand
TTAAAAAAGATTTCTGAAAATTTCTCTAAAATCGGACCTTCTACAACTTTATCTTTTACCATAAAAAGTAAAATAGTAAACAAAAAATAGATCCCTCCTACTGCTAAAAATCCTAGTGCATTACTATCAAACAAAGAACCAAAAGCATATGCTGCAGCGAAAGATCCGAAAATCATAACCATACTAAAACACAATAAAATCAAGGTGAACTTAAAAATTAAAGTCGTTGATTTCATCGCAACTTTAAAACCCCAAAGTTTGTAATAAGCTAAATTACTGTCAATATAAGCTTTGGTACTTTCCTGAATATTTTCTGTGTTTTCTTTTAATTCTTCAAAAGCCATAAGTGTTTGTTTAAATTAAAAAAAGCACAAAACGCTCTTATAAATAAGATAGTTTTATGCTTTTGTGAGATAGTATTATTTTTGAAGTTTAGCGTTTTGCTCTTTCAAATCTGCTAATTTTTTTTCTAAAAAAGAAATAACTTCTTCAGTCTTATGACTTACATTCGACAGTAAATCATTTAACGTTCCGTCAAGATTCTGTGTTGCACTTGTAAATTTTTCACGCAGCACTTCAGAACTTGCGTCAAAAGAATCTTTAAGATTATGGCCTGCGTCATCAATTCCTTCTTTCAATTTAGCTCTTGTTTTAGAACCTTTGTCCGGAGCAAATAAAATTCCGATGGCTGCTCCTGCTGCCGCTGCTGCTAAAATTGCTGCCGCTGTATTCAAATTTTTAGACATGATATTATAAATTTAAATGATTAATAAAGGTACTCTTTTTCCAAAACACTAATATTGTCTAAATGATAATAATTAAAATTTAACAATAGAATTAATACACATAAGCAACAGCTTCATATTTGCCATTTGCTTTTTCTACAATGCTAACAAACGGATAACCATTTGATGCAGAATGAGTTTTGATTCTCATAGCAGTTTGTTTTTGATTTGCAATTGGCGGTTCTCCTTTTGTCCTGGTCGAAACTCCTGAAAAATTAGCAGCCTGTTTCAGTCCTATTGTCTTTTCCTGAGGAAGAACTATTACCATTTTGTAATCGTCTTTTGAATCTACATTAATTTTATCAGAAATTTTTTGAGTCTGATTGGTTTGCTTATTCGTGATTTTAGAAATAGCATATTTACTAATTTTCATTTCTTCTGAACTTCCGTTCAATGAATAATAAATTAAACCATTTTCGTTTTTAATGAAATTAGCATCTACTTCTTCCCCATTGTGTTTTGTAATTTGATGCGTTTGAGAAATTGCAATATTTGCAAATAATAATGACAGCGTAAAATATAAAATTTTCATGATTTCTATTTTTTAAAATTTAAATGAATATCAGCCGAAAACTTAAAAATTAAAATAACGCTAAA
>SEBM01000843.1 GCA_004296145.1 Flavobacterium sp. | reverse complement strand
CATAAATGTATTGAAAGTGAATTTGTTTGGAAGTTTGTTTCTGTTATCAAATTTTAAAACATTAAAATTCCCAAAAATTAACTTTGTATCTTTGCCGCTCAGAACAATTGAAGAAAAGAAATGCGAATTGACATTATTACTATTTTGCCGGAATTATTAAAAAGCCCTTTTGAGGCTTCGATCATGAAACGTGCTATTGACAAAGGTTTGGTAGAAGTTCATTTTCATAATTTGCGCGATTATACTACAAACAAACAAAAAAGTGTTGATGATTATCCGTTTGGCGGCGGCGCCGGAATGGTGATGACGGTACAGCCAATTGATGATTGTATCACACATTTGAAAAGTCAGCGTGAATACGACGAAATTATATATATGTCTCCTGATGGCGAAACCCTGAATCAGAAAATGGCCAATACTATGTCAATGTACGAAAACATAATCATTTTGTGCGGACATTATAAAGGTGTTGACCAAAGGGTTCGTGATCACTTTATTACCAAAGAAATTTCGATTGGAGATTATGTTTTATCCGGCGGAGAACTAGGCGCTTTGGTTTTGTCTGATGCTTTGATTCGTTTAATTCCAGGTGTTTTAAGTGACGAAACTTCGGCACTGACAGACAGTTTTCAGGATAACTTACTTTCCGGACCTATATATACAAGACCGGCAGATTATAAAGGATGGAAAGTTCCAGAGGTTTTAACCAGCGGTCATTTTGCTAAAATCGATAAATGGCGCGAGGATATGGCTTACGAACATACTAAGAACAGAAGACCTGATTTGCTGCAAGAGTAAAAAGTTTTCAGTTTTCAGTCTCAGTCTCAATTTTCAGTATGCAAACTGAGACTGAGACTGCGACTAAAAACTGCAACTAAAACCCAATTTATCAGCAACTTAAAATAATTCATAATTTATAATTCATAATTTATAATTATTTTCTACATTTGCACCCGAATTAGACCAACCTCTGGCGAGATCCGTGAATGTTGCTTTATATAAAAAACCATAATTAAAATTATCATGGCAGATTTAATGAAATTCGTTCAAACCGAATTAGTTGCTAAAAAAGATTTCCCTGTTTTCGGAGCTGGAGATACTATCACAGTTTTCTACGAAATTAAAGAGGGTGAAAAAACAAGAACTCAGTTTTTTAAAGGAGTTGTTATTCAAAGAAGAGGTTCTGGTAACACAGAAACTTTTACTATTCGTAAAATGTCTGGAGCAATTGGTGTTGAGCGTATCTTCCCGGTAAACTTACCAGCTTTACAAAAAATTGAAATCAACAAAAAAGGAGCTGTACGTAGAGCTAGAATTTTCTACTTCAGAGAACTTACTGGTAAAAAAGCTAAGATTAAAGATAAAAGAAGATAATCATTTATCT
>SEBM01000842.1 GCA_004296145.1 Flavobacterium sp. | reverse complement strand
ACTTCTTATTTAATAAAACCAACAAGAAACGAATTCAAGAGAATATTAAAAATAAAAAATCTTGGATATGAAAAAGAGTACAGAAAAGTTTCAAAGTAATACTACATGGTAAAAATGTAAAATTCTACAAAAAAACAAGAATTCAGGATTTTGAAATATTTAGTAAATTTGAGAGTATCTCAAAATTACAACCCGTGGAAAATAAAAATATCTTTTCAAAATCCTGGTATTTACTAAAGAATACTTTTTTAGAATTTAATGACGACAACGCCATAAAGCTAAGTGCTGCGTTATCTTATTATACCATATTTGCCTTGCCGCCTTTATTGATTATTATCATAACAATCTGTGGTTTTTTCTTTGGAGAAGAAGCTGTAACAGGCGAGTTATACGGACAAATAAATCGTTTGGTTGGTAATGATGCCGCCATACAAATTCAGGAAGCCATAAAGAATGTCAGATTATCAGACAGTAATGTTTTTGTAACCATATTTGGAGTTGTAATGCTTCTTATTGGTGCTTCCGGGGTTTTTGCAGAAATACAAAGTTCCATAAACTTTATCTGGGGACTTCGTGCAAAACCTAATAAAGGTCTGAAGAAATTCATTCAAAACAGATTAATGTCTTTTTCTATGATCGTTTCTGTTGGTTTTTTATTGCTGGTCAGTTTAATGTTAAATGCGACATTAGATGTTTTAAATGCCAGATTAAAATTATACTTTCCAGAAAGTACAGTATATCTTTTCTATGCAGTAAATATAGTAATCGTATTTTCCAGTATAACACTGCTTTTCGCCATTATTTTCAGAACACTGCCAGATGGAATTATAAAATGGAAAGACGCTTTTATTGGCGCTTCGTGTACCGCAATATTATTTATGATAGGTAAATTTGCAATCGGACTTTATTTAGGAAATTCAACAATTGCTTCCGTTTACGGTGCCGCCGGTTCTGTCGTAATAATTCTGGTTTGGGTATATTATTCTGCTATTATACTTTATTTTGGCGCTGAGTTTACAAAAGTTTACGCCATGTCTTACGGAGGAAAAATTGCTCCGAATGATTATTCAGTCGAAATAAAAAAAGAAATTTTTGAAGTAAAACAAGAGTAATTTTTAAAATCATAAGTTGCATATAATTAATTAGTTATAGTGAAATAAATCTGTTTTCCTAAATTTTAAGAAAATACTAAATACTTTAACAATAAGTTATTACTTAACGAAGGCGACTTTGAATTCGTGTTATACTTTTGAATTCCAATTGCATTACCGATTAGTGATGTTCTGTTGTAGTTTGTAACACTATTTGCAGTGTTGTCAGAATACGAAAGGTTTGGTTGAATTCTCAATGAGATACTAGAATCGATTTTTGTATCAATAGTAAA
>SEBM01000841.1 GCA_004296145.1 Flavobacterium sp. | reverse complement strand
GCTAATAATAGTGGAAAAACAACCGCTATGGATGCTCTAATAACTTTTTTAGAAAAAAAAGATTTTAAAACTCAAGATTTCACAATTACAAATTGGATCGAATTAAAAATTATTGCTGAAAATTGGGTCACCACAGAAACTTTAGAAGACGACCATAAAAGCATCAAATTACTTGAACCTCATTTACCTTCTTTAGATTTATGGTTTAAGGTCGATATTTCAGAATTAAGATATGTTAGCCATATAATCCCAACACTCGATTGGAATGGTGGGCTACTAGGTTTACGACTTATTTTACAGCCGAGAAATATAGAATCGTTAATAGAAGAATATATTCTTGCTAGAAAAAAAGTAGTAGATCTAAATACAAAATCAGGTAAAGCCGTTGAGCTTTGGCCAATGAATTTTTGGCAATTCTGTGATAAAAAATTAAATGCACTATTTGAAATAAAATCATATCTATTGGATCCTGATAAATATGATGAAGATCAAGAGCTTTCTGATGAAAATATAGAACTTGAGGGAAATCCTTTAAATGGTTTAATAAAAATTCATACAATAAATGCCCAACGTGGATTTAGTGATGCCAATTCTGATAATCCAGAATCTAATAATAACAAATCATTGTCGTCACAACTTCGCTCTTACTACGATAAGCATTTAAATCCATCAATTGATCCTAGTGAACAAGATTTGGAAGCACTTGAAAAGTTAAACGAAGCACAAAGTACTTTTGATCAAAATTTGACTTCAAGTTTTAAAGAACCGCTTAAAGAGCTAAGTGATTTAAATTATCCGGGATTTGGAAATCCACAAATTACATTATCGTCACTTATAAAAGCAACAGATGGTTTAGAACATGATTCTGCTGTTAGATACAATCTTGGCGAAGGATTAACATTGCCTGAAAAATATAATGGGTTAGGTTATCAAAACTTAATTTCTATTATTTTTAAATTAATTCGATACCGTGATGAATGGATGATGAAAGGCAAAGATACATTGGAAAAAGACAATATCATTGAACCAATACACTTGGTTTTAATAGAAGAACCCGAAGCTCATTTACATGCACAAGTACAACAAGTTTTTATTAAAAAAGCGTATAATATTTTAAGAGAACACCATAATTTAGGAACTAAAACAGATTTTACTACCCAGCTGGTAATCAGTACTCATTCTAGCTATATCGCTCATCAGAAATTTGAGAGTTTAAGATTTGATAGGAATTTGAATCCTTTATTTCAACTTAAAGGTTTATAGACTCTAATAGCATTTTGAAGAGCAACTGCCTACTAGAATGTAATAAGGAGTACTCTGGATATATTAAACGCTACATTTGACTTTATTAAGCCCTGAAAATTCTAGAATATCGAGACCAAAAA
>SEBM01000840.1 GCA_004296145.1 Flavobacterium sp. | reverse complement strand
TATTATAAGGAAAGAGTGAAATACTTTGTAAATCTTGGCTAAAGAATTTATGCTCTTTGAATCGAATCAAATTTGATGCTTTAATTGTCTTTTTAGAAGTAGAATTCATCTTCTAAATAATATGACGTCCACAAAGGATTAGTATCCTTAGGAATTTTTTTCTTCTTAAATTTCTTGAAACTCATCCAAATACTCGAGTACCAATTACACGTTTTTTTTTATTTAAAAGTAATACAACATTGTTTTGGCAGCGATTAGATGTTCCATCAAGAAATCTGTTTTCTTTTCTTGTTCTTGTTATAACTGCTAAATGTACTTGACCTACTTTTACTTTACGTATTAAACGAAGACGTTTAACAGAAACTAAAATAAAATCTCCAGGATAAGAAAATCGGCGATGAAATCCTCCTAAAGTTTTAATACATTCAACAAATCTAGCTCCGGAATTATCCATAGTTTTTAATCATGTTTGAACTTGAATCATTTTTAAAGTTTAATTGTTCTTGCAATAACTTGCGAGTTAAAAGGTAATTTTCGAGTTGCAAATTCAAGAGCGTCTTTAACAGTTAACGGTTCTTTACTTACAACTTCAAAAAGAATTTTTCCTGGTTTAATTATAGAAACTCAATGGTCAACGTTACCTTTTCCACGTCCCATTCGAACTTCTTTAGGCTTTGCAGTACGTGCATAATCTGGAAAAGCTCGAATTCAAACTTTTCCTTTTCGTTTTAATCTACCTGTAATAGTTCTACGAACGGCTTCAATTTGGCGTACAGTTAAAAATCCTTTTTCTAAGGCTTGTAAACCATAATCACCAAATCGTAAACGGTTACTTTTGTTTTCATAGGTGTTTCTAATTGCTTTACGATTCGGTTTACGAAATTTTCTAGGTGTAGGGTTAATCATTTATTTTTTTTTTGTAAAATGTAAAAGACCACGTTTTACTTTTTTTAAGTGAGTTCATTTCGAGTATTGCATATATTTTAAAATCGAATTTTTTAATTCATATTGAAATGTAGGTTTATAACGGAATCATATACGAATACCTAAAGTACCTTTACGATTAATTGCAAATGCTGATCCATATTCAATTCGATTGTCATAAGTATGTAATGGGATTGTTCCACGCTCTGCTGTAATAGATTTTGTACGACGTCAGCGGTTAACACGTCCTTTAAATTTTATACGCATTCCGAGCATTTCTTTACGTTGTGCTGTAAAAATTTTTATAACTTTTGTAGTAAAGCGTATAAATTTGGTTTCTTTACGGTTTCGTGGTAATTTTGATAGTTGAAAGGCAACAAATTTTGCAAGGAATGTTGGATTTTTCATATATAATGATATAAAACTAATTCGAATTAAATCTTTAATATAGATTGCAACAT
>SEBM01000231.1 GCA_004296145.1 Flavobacterium sp. | reverse complement strand
ATTCTTTTTCAGCTAATTTTCTAATGTTATTTTAATATTGGATTTTTTTAAAATGTTAAAACCACATTTATAAAACTTTCTTTTTCTTTTTTAGATTCGTTACCGTTTTAAATGTTTTACTTTTGCAATCTGAAAAAGTACTTCATGATTTTACCATTCTTTAAAAAAATTCAAAATACGCCCAGAGGATACCGTATTGCTAATACCGTATTTTTTTTCCTTTCCGGATTTGGATATTCTTCCTGGGTTTCTCGAATTCCACACATACAGGCACAATTGCATTTATCTGAAGCTCAATTTGGTGCTGTTCTGTTTGCCTTTCCAATTGGTTTGATGCTGACAATGCCCTTTACAGGAAACTTGTTAAATAAATATAGCAGCCGCTACATCATGTTGCTGGGAGCCGTTATGTTTAATATTGTATTGTCTTTACCGGGGCTTGTTGCTTTTGTGTGGCAGCTTGTTATTGTACTTTTAATCTTCGGGGCTTCGCGAAATATTTTTAATTTATCGATTAATGCACAATCTCTTGAGGTTCAGAAATTATATCCAAAATCAATTATTACACGCTTTCATGCGGTTTGGAGTATTGCGGTTTTTACGGGAGCAGGTTTGGGATATGTAATGGTAACCCAGCATATTGCACCATCGCACCATTTATTAGGCGTAAGTGTTTTTATGATGGCACTGACGGCTTGTTTTTATCCAATGAGTATTCATAACGAACCGGTTCCTGTTAAAAAGAAATTCTTTTCAATGCCGGAAAAAAGCCTTATCAAGTTTTCTCTGATTTGTTTTGTTTCGATGGCGTGTGAAAATACCATGTACGACTGGAGCGGAATTTATTTCGAAAATATATTAAAAGCTTCTCCAAAGTTAACCAGCGCAGCCTTTGTGTTTTTCGCAACAGCGGTAACTTTAGGACGTTTTTTTGGAGATCATGGCGTAATGAAATTTGGTGCGAAACGAATCCTGCTTTACAGCGGTATTTTGATCACTATAGGTTTTACGATTTGCTTTATTCTGCCTTACGCTTATCCAACTATTTTCGGTTATGTTTTAATCGGATTTGGAGTTTCCTGTGTAATTCCGTTAGTGTATAGCATTGCCGGAAGATCCTCAACATTAAGCAGCGGTTCTGCCTTAACATCTATTGCTACAATTGGTTATCTGGGTTTCCTGCTTGTACCGCCGGTTGTTGGTTTTATCTCAGAATATTCGAGTATGAAATGGGCATTTTTAGTAATGGCAGTTCTGGGTTTACTAATGATTTTTATGGTAGATAAAATCGGAGAGAATGAATGAGTTTTTTTAAGGTTCTTAGATGCTGAGGTACTAAGGTTCTGAGGTTTTAATTTCGTTTAAAAAATTATTCCATTTTTGCTTATCAATTATATAAGAATATTGAAAACTTCCTTCGTACATTCTTATTTTATCTTTAAACTGAATTGTGTCAACATAAAAAAATCCAATTTCTTTTTTATCATTAATGAATTGAATAGAATAAATAGCTGTTGGACAGCAGCAGTATCCAGTTATTTCAGCGTCGATAAATATCTTATCAAAGCTATCAAATTGATGATCGGTTGATACATTAAATTCTTTTTTCGCAGCAAAAGATTCAATATCACTACTACGTCTTCCTGAATCTAATGTATCATGAAGTTTTATGATTATATCAATGCTTTCTGCTTTCATTTCGTTAAATGAAAAATCATTATATATATTTTCTGATTTTTGATTACAACCAAATGCAACAACTAAAAGAAGAATTATAAGGAATGTTTTTCTCATTTATTAATATTTGACTTCTTGTTTTAAACCTTCGCAGCAAAAATCTTACTTCTTAGTCATTATAAACTTCTCAGTACTCATTTTTCCTTGTAATTTTCCTGAAATCTCAGCAGTCAGCGTATTATTTGCGCCTTTAGTATAAGAGATTTTTTGTGGATAATCATGTTGCGGGTTTTCGAAAACCAATTTGTTTTCTGTTTCACTTGTAGAAGGAAAATCAATGGCTTTATTATCGTTTTGTCCATTTACTGTGGCACTGTAGGTTAGTGTTTCACCTTTTTGTGATAAAATAATCCTTTCTAAATGCAACGTATCTTTTCCTTTTATAAAATAAGAAGTCGCACTAAAAGTACTGTCATTAACCTTTTGCCAATTTTCCGTCAAAACACCGTCAGGATTTTTGTTTTCCCAGTTTCCGATAAGCCAGTCGGCAATTTTGATTTTGTCTTTTTCGACAGTTTCTTTTTTCTGACAAGAAACAAAAGCTAATAAAAGCGCTAAAAGAGTAATTTTATAAGACATGGTTATAGGTTTTTGGTGTTTGAAATGTTGTACTAATATATAAAAAAGTTACTAAAAACCGATTGATACTAACAAGTAAAGCAAATTATTATTGTTTCACGCAGATCACGCAGATCAAAGCAGATTTATTTTGATTTGCTATTAAATTAAAATCTATTTTAATCTTTTTAAATCTGTGTGAAATAAAATTTACTCTCAAAAAAATTAGTGAAAATTAGTGCAATTAGTGGCAAAAAAAATTAAATGCTCGCACTCAAAATAGAATACACAAGTTCTTTAGTTGGTTTTTGATCTTTAAGTTTTGCCCGAACCTCATCAAAGGTAACTTTAAAATCACAACCCAGTTTATAATCGCCACAGCCGTAAGCCGTTTTTCCTTTTAGGATTGTTCCTTTTTTGCATTTTGGACACTTTAATTCATCTGAAGTTTCTTTTTCAGTTTTCTTTGAATCTGTCTTTTTGGGTTCTAGTTTCAGTTTGTAATTTTCTTCAAAACGAATCAAACCTTCAACGGTTCCCGAATCGGTTTTAAAGCCTTTTATATTTACCGTAGATCCTTTTTGCACCAATCGTAAATACTGTGCTTCTGTAATTTTTTTATCAGAAAAAACAAAAGGCAGGACAAAATCACAACCCGATTTATATTCGCTGCAGCCAAAGGCCGATTTTCCTTTTATAAGGTTTCCTTTCTGACACTTTGGACACGTTTCTGCCAAAATTCCTGCTGCTTTCTTTTTCTCTGCTTTTACAACCGGTTTCTGAATCGTAGCGGCATGCGAAATATTAGCATGTTTGGTTTCACTTCGAACTTCATAAACCAAAGCTTCGACCATGCGTTTCATGTTGGTGATAAACGAGCCGGCGCTAAAAGTTCCTTTTTCAATATCTTTTAACTGCTTTTCCCAGGTTCCTGTAAGTTCAGCCGACTTTACTAATTCGTTCTGAATCGTATCAATAAGCTGAATTCCGGTTAGAGTAGGCAAGACTTGTTTTTTATTTCTAACGATATACTGACGTTTAAAAAGGGTTTCAATAATATTCGCACGCGTAGACGGACGACCGATTCCGTTTTCTTTCATGAGCTCGCGCAAATCTTCGTCATCAATTTGTTTTCCAGCAGTTTCCATTGCGCGTAATAAAGTTGCTTCTGTAAACTGATTGGGCGGTTTGGTTTCTTTTTGAAGAAATGAAGGTTCGTGCGGACCTTTTTCACCAACTGTAAAAGTCGGCAACAAATCAGCTTCTTTTTCTTTAGCGTTAGGATCTTCAAAAACAACTCGAAAACCTTTTTTCAGGATTTCTTTTCCGGTTGCTTTAAACATCACTTCTGCTGCTTTTCCAATTACTGTGGTGTTCGCAACTAAACAATCATCATAAAAAACGGCAATAAAACGTTTTGTAATAATGTCATAAACCTGCTGCTGATTGTGTTGCAGATTATTTTGTACTCCGGTCGGAATAATCGCGTGGTGATCGGTAACTTTTTTATCATTAAAAACCTTCGGTGATTTTTTTATTTTCTTTCCTAAAAGCGGCTGCGTGAGTGCTGCATAAGGGGTTAAATTCTGAAGAATCCCGGGAACTTTAGGATAAATGTCATTGGGTAAAAAAGTGGTATCAACTCTGGGATAGGTGATTACTTTTTGCTCATAAAGTGTTTGTGCAATTTTCAGCGTTTCATCTGCCGAAAATCCAAATTTCTGATTGCAATAAACCTGTAAACCAGTCAGATCGAAAAGCTTGGGAGCATATTCGTTTCCGTTTTTTTTGTCTATTGAAACAATTTCAAAATCACTTTCTTTGACTTTTTCGGCCAGAATTTCACCATCTTCTTTTTTTAGGAAACGCCCTTCTTCATAACTAAAAAGTACTTCTCTGTATAAAGTCTGTAATTCCCAATAAGGCTGAGGTTTAAAATTTTCAATTTCCCTAAAACGGTCAACAACCATGGCCAGTGTTGGCGTCTGCACGCGACCGATAGACAAAACTTGTTTGTAACCGCCATGTTTTACGGTGTACAAACGTGTAGCATTCATTCCGAGTAGCCAATCTCCAATCGCTCTCGAAAATCCGGCGTAATATAAATTATCGTAATTGGCAGAAGGTTTCAGGTTTTCAAAACCTTCTTTTATGGCCTCGGTGGTTAGGGATGAAATCCACAAACGCTGAATTTCGCCTTTATAATTGGCTTCGTTCATGACCCAACGCTGAATCAATTCTCCTTCCTGTCCGGCATCCCCGCAGTTTATGACTACTTCGGCTTTGTCGAATAAGGTTTTTATGATTTTAAACTGCTTTTGGATTCCCGAATTCTGAACGACTTTGGTTTCGAATTTTTCCGGAAGCATCGGCAGGTTGTTCAAATCCCAGCTTTTCCAGTGCGGTTTATAATCGTTGGGTTCTTTTAAAGTGCATAAATGACCAAAAGTATAGGTCACGGCATATCCGTTGCCTTCATAATAACCATCGTGTTTGGTATTGGCACCCAAAACAGATGCAATTTCTCGTGCGACACTTGGTTTCTCGGCAATACAGACCTTCATTTTCTCTTTTCTAGTTGGACGAGCGAAATTAAGGATTTTTTTTGTTTACTGCCAATTCAGGATAGCGGACAAGAGTAGTAATAAAAAATTCTTTGGTCTTCTGAAAGAAAAATAATCTTATTTTTATGTTAATTAGGTTTTGAGAATTTTTATAATTTAATTTGTCCGAATCAAAAACAATCCAAATTTATGTCCAATCAACTCAAATTTAATTCTTTTAAAATTTTCAAATTCAATAGCTTATTTTTTTTATTTCTGACAATTATCGCAATGTCAGTATCCTCATGCGGCAGTGATGATGCTCCTGAATCACCCGAAGTAACACTTCCTACAACGGGTACAGTTATAGGAACTGTATCAAAAGAAAACAGTACACTTTCTGGAGCAATCGTAACCTTAAAACAAGAAGGACAGACAGATAAAAATATTACCGTAGAAGCTGATGGCGCTTTTAAATTTACAAGTGTACCTGTCGGCAAAATTACGATCGTTGTTACGTATCCATCATATATTACCCAAACTAAACCTCTTGTAGTAGTGGGTGGGCAAACTACAACTTTGTCAATAGTGATGGGAGGAGATCCTGAAGTAGTCACGTTAATTCCTGACGCTGCATTTGAACAAATAATAATTAATATGGGATTTGATACTGCTCCAGTCAACGGAAGCGTACCAACTTATCAAATCAAAAAAATTACGCACCTTACTCTTAATGATTCTGGAGTAGCAGATCTAACCGGACTTCAGGATTTTACAGCTCTGGAATCTTTATCGTGCTCAAATTTATACGGCACTTCTGTTATAAAACTGACCACAATTGATCTTTCGAAAAATACAGCTCTGAAATCGCTTAATTTGGGAAGTAATAAAATTGCAACTTTAGATATTTCAAAAAATCTGGCTCTGCAATCAATCGAAGTTAGCGGTAATTTCTTAAGTACTCTAAATGTTTCAAAACATACTGCTTTAACAAAAATATTTTGTGCAGACAATCCTATTACTTCTTTAGATATTTCAAATAATGTATTATTAGAGCAATTAGCAATTAGCCAAAGTTCTATCAACAATATAGATGTTTCGAAGAATCCTGCTTTACAATATCTATATTGTAATGGTAGCAAATTAACTACTTTGGATGTTACAAAAAATCCTTCTTTAAAAGTACTATATTGCATTGATAATGAATTGAAAACGCTTGATCTAAGTCAGAATATGGGCTTAACAGGCTTAAGCTGTGGTAAAAATGAAATTACAAATTTAGATCTGACCAAAAATATTGCCTTAAATAATCTTTCATGCTCAAGTAATACCATGACTTCAATAGATATTACGAAGTGTACACAATTAGAAATGTTTTCTTGTTCTAATAATTTGTTATCTAATTTGGATATATCTCAAAATACAAAACTATTATATTTACACTGTTCTTATAATAATCTTGCAGTTTTAGATTGTTCAAAAAATCCACTTCTGTCTACAAAAGACGGTTATTATTTGATATGTGATAATAATGTACTGGGTAAATTGAATTTAAAAGACGGAAATAATATTAACATTAAAGGTGGAAACTTTTTGAATAATCCTTCTTTTCTGCAGATAGCTGTAGATGATGTAAATTATTCAAATGATAAATGGAAAGGTATGAAAGATCCTGCTGCCACTTATGTAAGCTCTTTCTAAAAGAAAAACATAAAAATACTTTTTTTACAAAACATAAAAGCTGGGGGAATTATTTCTCGCAGCTTTTTTTATTTATTTTGAATTCGGAATATATTACTTAATCCCCGGAAAC